>JBEEHI010000239.1:0-2864 GCA_041167305.1 Verrucomicrobiota bacterium | reverse complement strand
GAAGTTACGCGTCGAATCAGCGCGTTGACGCAGATATTGCGCGATCGAATCGCCCCCGCCGGCTTTGAGTTTCTCAGCCCGATGGAAGAGAAGAATCGTTGCGGAATTTTGACCTGCCGTCATCCGCGTATGTCATCGGACGCTTTGTGGGATTCGTTGACGAAGAACGATGTCGTCGTTTCGCTGCGTCGCGATCGTGCCGGTCGGGCGTGGTTGCGGATCAGCCCGCACTTTTACAATACCGAGGCGGAAATGCAGCGGATGGCAGATCTCTTGATGGAAGGCATTCGCGAGTAGCGACCGAGTAGAGCCCGCGCGCCGTGAAATACTGGGCGTTCATCAGCTATAGCCACACGGACAAGGAGTGGGGGGACTGGCTCCATAAGGCGCTGGAAACGTATCGTGTTCCATCGCGGCTGGTGGGAAAGGAGTCGCGCGACGGGATTATTCCTACGCGGATCTTCCCGGTTTTTCGCGACCGGGAAGAGTTGCCGGTCTCTTCCGACCTGGGATCGAATATTAGCGAGGCATTGCGCGAATCCCGGTATCTGATTGTCGTTTGCTCGCCGCGCTCGGCGCGCTCGCGCTGGGTGGGGGAGGAGATTAAGGCCTTCAAGTCGTTAGGCCGCGAAGATCGGATCCTGGCCTTAATCGTCGACGGCGAACCGAATGCCGCGGACGGCAAGCCGGGATTCAGTCCGGAAGACGAATGTTTTCACGAAGCGCTTCGTTACCGCTGGTCGGAATCGGGGGAGGCCACGGCGATTCCATCGGAACCGATCGCGGCCGACGCGCGTGAAGGGAAAGACGGCCGCAATAACGCGAAGCTGAAACTGTTGGCGGGTCTGTTGGCCGTTAACTACGACGACCTGAAACAGCGTGATCACGAACGCCGGTTGCGGCGCGCGCGCAGAATCGGGATCGCGGCGTTGGCCTTGGTGGTGATTTTCGCGGGCCTCGCGGTTTGGGCGATCCTGGCGGCGCGGGAAGCAGCGCGTCAAAGGACACAAACCCAGAGATTGCTCGTCGCCACGGATAGCGCTCGAGCCCAGGAGTTGTTCGATCGCGGGGATGCGGCCACAGCGCTGGCCTTCCTCGCTCGCGCCGCGGAACAGGATCCCGATGAGCGAAGTGTTGCGGCCGAGCGCCTTTGGTTTGCCTTGACGCAACGCTCCTGGCCCATGCCGTTGAACTCTCCGATGCGTCACACCGATGCGATATCGAGCGCTTGTTTTTCGCCGGACGGCGCGAGAGTGCTCACGGCCGGCCGCGACGCGACGGCGCATTTATGGAACACGAGTTCCGGCGAAGCACTGGGAGCTTCGCTGATCCATCCACGACCGATCCGACGAGCTTTGTTTTCACCTGACGGACGTCGCGTCATTACGGTTTGCCTCGACGGCACCGCACGCATTTTCAATCTGGAGGGGGATAACTTCGGCCGGCCATCGCAGCTCAAGAATCCGGATTCAATCAACGCCGTGGCGGTGAGCGCCAAAGGTACTTACCTCGCGACCGGCTCCATTGATGGGACGGTGCGATTTTGGAACAGCGCGAGTGGACAAATGCTCGGCGAGATCAAGGTGGCGGAAAACGTTCACACCCTGGTGTTCCATCCCTCGGATGAATCGCAACTCCTCGGGCTGAGCGGCAAGACCGCGATTTCGTGGAAGGTGCCGGACGGCGTTTCGCTCTTTCAGTTCGAACACGGGGACGATATCAATTCCGCGGAGTTCGATCCTGAGGGGCGCCGAATCCTAACCGCGAGTAAGGATCATATCGCGCGGGTTTCGGATGGCGCCACGGGCAACCCGGTCGGGATCGAGTTGGTGCACGAGGCCCCGGCAACAAACGCAAAGTTCAGCACGAACGGTCAACTCGCAGCCACGATTGTCGGAACAAAGGTGTGCGTCTGGGAGTTGCAAAACCACGGCGTCCGCAAACAGGAACTGGCGCATGATGCCGTCGTTACTTCCCTGCAATTCAGCCACGACAGCCTGGCCCTGTTCACCGCGGCGGCCGACGGCAAAGTTCGCTCCTGGAATCTGATAAACGGCCGGCTCATCGGTGAACCGATCATCGAACAGAGTGGCATTGTGGCGATGGATTTGGATCCAACGCGAGACGAGCTGCTTTTGGGAACCGAGAATGGGACAGCGCGCGTTTGGCGGCCGCCGCCGCGCTATCCGTTATCGGATCGTTTGGTCCATGGCAGCTCGATCGAAGCGATGGCCCTCTCACCGGATGGAGCCTTGTTCGCAACGGGAACCGGCGACGGTCATGGCTACGTGTGGGACCTGAGCCAGACCGGAAAACCGCGGAGCTTATTGCAGCACAAAGCAACGGTGGTGAGTATCGCCTTTAATCCTGACGGCTCCTTCATCCTGACTGGAAGCGCCGATGCCACGGCGCGGATTTGGCAGACTAAATCCGGCGAGGCGAACGGCGCTGCGTTGCCTCACGCGGCCACCGTTTCTCACGTTGCCTTCCGCGGGGACGGAAAAGTGTTCGCGACCGCAACGGAAACCGGAGAGGCGCAACTCTGGGACGTGGTTTCGCGAGGTCGCATCGGCGACCCGATGCGGCATGAACCTCACCTCAGCGCGATCGAGTTCAGCCACGATGGCAAACTGCTGGCGACGGCTGGTTGGGATGGCAAGATTCGCCAGTGGAACGCTGCGACGGCGCAATCGACCGGCGCGGTGTTCGGGACCGCGCCGGAGATCACCTGCATGCTTTTCGCGCCCGACAACAACGCGATCGCCTCCGGACACCGCGATGGGACGATCAATCTTTGGTCGCCTTCCGGCAAGCTGCTCCAGGGGATGTCGCACAAGAAAGCGATCACCAGCCTGGCGTTCAGT
>JBEEHI010000238.1:0-9027 GCA_041167305.1 Verrucomicrobiota bacterium | reverse complement strand
TCGAAGGCTCGTGGGGTTATCAAGTGACGAATTACTACGCGCCGACGAGCCGGTTTGGGAACCCGGATGAATTCCGGCATTTCGTCGATCGATGTCATCAAGCCGGGATCGGCGTGATCATGGATTGGGTGCCGGCGCATTTTCCGAAGGACGCGCACGCGCTGGCTGAGTTCGACGGCACCGATCTCTACGAACATATGGATCCGCGACAGGGCGAGCACCAGGATTGGGGCACGCTCATTTTCAATTTCGGGCGCAACGAAGTCCGCAATTTCCTCATCGGCAACGCGCTCTTCTGGCTCGATAAATATCACATCGACGGCCTGCGGGTGGATGCGGTCGCGTCGATGCTCTACCTCGATTACTCGCGCAAGGCGGGCGAATGGATCCCGAACGCGTTCGGTGGCCGCGAGAACCTCGAAGCGGTCTTTTTCCTCAAGCGCTTCAACGAAGTTTGTTACGAGCGGTTCCCCGGGATCATGACGATCGCCGAGGAATCAACCGCCTGGCCCGGGGTCTCGCGGCCGACGCATCTGGGCGGACTCGGCTTCGGGTTCAAATGGAACATGGGCTGGATGCACGACTTCCTCCATTACATGGCGCTCGACCCGGTCTTCCGCCGGTTCCATCACAACAGCATCACTTTCTCGCTGATGTATGCGTTCCAGGAACATTTCGTTCTCGTGCTGAGCCACGATGAAGTGGTCCACGGCAAGCGTTCGCTCCTCAATAAAATGCCGGGCGACGAATGGCAGCAGTTCGCGAATCTGCGGATGTTTTTCGCGTGGATGTATGGGCATCCCGGCAAGAAGCTCGTCTTCATGGGCGGCGAATTCGGCCAGCACCGCGAGTGGAACCACGATCGCGAGCTGGATTGGGAGCTGACCGCGTTGCCGGCCCACGACGGGCTGCGACGTCTCGTGCAGCATCTCAATTACGTTTACAAAAACGAGCCGGCGCTCTGGGAATGCGACGATACCCACGAAGGTTTCGAGTGGATCGACTTCCACGATTCCGAGAACAGCGTGGTCGCCTTCATGCGCCGCTCGCGCGATGGCGGCCCGATCGTCTTCGCGGTGAACGCGACCCCGGTGGTGCGCCACGGTTATCGCCTCGGCGTCCCTGCGGCCGGGTTCTACCGCGAGATCATCAACACCGATGCGGCGACCTACGGCGGCGGCAACGTCGGCAACATGGGCGGCTTCGAGGCCGAAGATTTTCCGTGGCAGGCGCGGACGCACTCGCTGATGATCAGCCTGCCGCCACTGGCGACCGTGGCTTTCAAGCTCGAAGTAGCGGCGACGCCCTCGTCGCCGTAACGACCCGCTCCGCGGGCCTCATTCTTTCTTGACCCGCCACGTTCGAGTTCGGCATTCTGCTCGATACCCCCCATGAAAACGAATTCTTTCCGTGCCTTCACTCTCATTGAAATGCTCGTGGTCATCTCGATCATCGTTGTGCTCGCGGCTTTTGCCGGCCCCGCGATTTTCAGCGCCCTGACGAAAGGCCAAATGACCGGAAGCTTGAACAATTCACGCCAGCTTTATCTGGCGGGGCAACAGATGGCGCTGGATGGATCCACCAATTCCGACCCCACCCGGGCCTGGCCCGGCGATCTCAGCGACACGCCTTCCGGCGGAGGCAATGCCGCGCCGATAACTACGTTGCAGCAATACGCGACTAAACTCGTCCAGGGCGATTACTTGAAGGCCGGCGACGTCCAAAAAATCCTGAGTGCGCCCGGATCGACCTGTACCGCTACGGCTGATAACAGCACCGGCGCGGTGACTCTCGGCGGCAAGAGCGCATTGAAAGTTTATAAGATTAAAGAAACCGATTCGACGAACACGGTCTTCGCGGTCACTTCCAATTACACTTACAACACGGCGTTGGTGGCGACCGATGCGCCTTACGGCGATAAAGGCTTTGTCGTTCAGCGGAAGGGTGGAGACGCCTCGTTGCTGAAAAAGAACAACGCGACCGTGGTCACCGGACAGGAATCCACGTTCCAAAGCGTCGTTGGCAAGAAGCCCGGCGATGCTGACGGAACGGTCACTGCGGGTGACAGCACGGTCGCGCTCACGAATCCGTAATCCCGTTCTGCCGGACTTGTCGTCGAAATTGAATTCACGCTCGCCGGCCTTCACGCGAATCGAGCTCGTCGTGGTCCTCGCGATCGTGGCGGTGATTCTGTTCCTGTCATGGCCGGCGTTTAAAAACGCGCTCACGAAACGCGATCTCACGCGGACGATGAATAACGGACGGGAGCTGTATCTCGCGGCGTTTCGGATGGCGACCGACGGAGCGGCGAATTCGGATGCGAATCTGGCGTGGCCCGGGGATTATCCCGTGAACAGCCTGGCGGAGTATTCCAGCAAGCTGGTGGAGAAGGATTACCTGAAGCCGGCGGACCTTCAGCGAATGCTCAGCGCGCCCGGCGCGGTCTGCACAATCACGGCGAGTGGATCGCCGGTCACAACTGCCTTAACCGGCCAAAGCGCACTGAAGATTTACAAAGTGAAACGCAGCGATCCGTCCAACACGATTTTTGCCGCGAGCTCCAATTACGTTTACGACACCGAATTGGACGCGAACGTGGTGCCTTTCGCCGATGCCGGTTTTGTAGTCGTGCGGAAAAGCGGTGACGCGGGTGTTTATAAAAAAGGGCAGGCGACGGCGGCGGGTTACGACAATAACGCCGCGCGTTTCCAGGCCGAGATCGGCGCCCTGCCTGGTGCAACCAAAGGCGAGGTCGCGCCTGGCGACGGCGCTACCGTTTTGGCCGGGCCGCGGTAGGTAGTACTTCCGACTCGAATTCGCCGTCCGACACGCGGGTGCGGATTTTCGATTTCGGGCGCGCGGCCGCAACGGTCTGAAGCACTTTCCCCTTATCATCAGTCGTGATGCTGTAGCCGCGGCGCAGCGTCGCTTCCGGTCCGACGACGCGAAGAATTCCTTCCACGCGTTGGAAACGCTGCCCCGCATTTTGCAATAACCGCGCCGGCTGGGCGACGATGCGGCGTTCGAGTTCGGTCGCCCTGTTTCGGCACAGCGCCACTTCGCGTTTCGGATCGCGCGCTTTCAACGACTGGGCGCGCGTCGAAAGAGCGGCGCGCGCGTCGGCCACGATTTGTTTCAACTTCCGCCGGACGGTTTCCGCGGTGAGGTCGAGCTGCTGTTGGGCATCGCGCATTTTTTGCATCAGCTCGCGCGCGAGCGTGCGCTCGGAAAGAAAACGGAGCCGGGTCAGGCTTTGCTGGAGAAAATTGCGCAGATATTTTTGCAGACAATTCTCCAGGTCGTTCACGCGCCGAATCAGCTCGGTGACATCGGGCACGATGAGTTCCGCCGCGGCGCTCGGCGTCGGCGCGCGCAAATCCGCGACGAAATCGGCGATCGTGAAATCGATTTCGTGGCCTACGGCGCTCACGACCGGAATCGCCGAATGAAAAATGGCCCGGGCGACGATCTCCTCGTTGAACTCCCACAAGTCTTCGATGCTGCCGCCGCCGCGCGCGATGACGATGAGATCGATCGGCTGCCAAGCTTCGTTTGGCGTCGCCAGTTCCTTGATCGCGGTCGCAATCTCCGCAGCGGCGCCGATGCCTTGCACGCGCACCGGACTCACGAGCACTTGCACGTTCGGCGCGCGCCGTTGCAGCACATTGAGGATGTCGCGAATCGCCGCGCCGCTGGGCGACGTGACGATCCCGATGCGCTTCGGAAATTTTGGCAACGCGCGTTTCCGTGCCGGATCGAAAAGGCCTTCCGCTTCCAACTTTCGCTTGAGCGCCTCGAACTTTGCCTGGAGCAATCCGGCACCGCGCGTCTGGAGGATTTGGACATTGAGTTGATATTGCCCGCGCGCCTCGAAAACCGTGACGTTGCCGTAAACCTGAACCTGCGCGCCATCGGCGATTGGTGGCGCGGTGGGCGGCAGCGTGTTGCGGAAAATCACGCACGAGATCGCGGCGCGCTGGTCCTTCAGCGTGAAGTAACGATGGCCGGACGGTTGCGGCCGGTAGTTGGAAATTTCTCCCTGCACCCAAACCGCGCCGAATTTTGTCTCGAGAGTGCCGCGGATCTGGCGCGTGAGTTCCGCGACAGTGAAGACCTTGGAGGTCGTTTGGAAAAAGTCGGGCGTCAGCTCCATCAGAAACTTTCAACGTCCAACGTCCAACGTCCAACGTCCAATGGCTGCTGTAGCGGCGGTCTATGACCGCCGAGGTGCCATGTGGAATCGTTCGGCGCTCATAGAGCGCCGCTACAGAAGATCTGGCTGCGACCCGACCGGCACCTTCAATCCCAGCTTCCGATACGCGTTCGGCATGGCTACGCGGCCTTGGGGTGTGCGCTTGATGTAGCCCTCCATGATTAGATACGGCTCATTCACTTCCTCGAGCGTGCCGGCTTCCTCACCCACCGCCACAGCGAGCGAACTCAATCCGACCGGACCGCCGTTGAATTTGTGAATGAGGGTTTCAATGATCCGCTTGTCCCATTGATCGAACCCGTCGCGATCGATCTCGAGCATGGTCAACGCGCGATCCGCCAGCTCCGCGGTGATCTTGCCGTCGGCTTTCACCTGAACGTAATCGCGCACCCAGCGCAGAAGATTGTTCGCGGTGCGCGGCGTTCCGCGGGTACGCGTCGCGATCTCCACGGCGCCCGGCGCATCGATTTCCACGCCGAGCAAGCCGGCGCTGCGCGTGATGATCTTATGCATTTCCTCCGCGTGGTAGTAATCGAGCCGCGCCGTCATCCCGAAACGGGACCGCAACGGTGCGCTCACCATGCCGGCGCGGGTCGTCGCGCCGATGAGTGTAAACTTGGGCAGCTGAAGGCGGAGACTGCGCGCCTGCGGTCCCTGGTCGATGATGATATCGAGCCGGTAATCTTCCATCGCCGGGTAAAGATATTCCTCGATCGTCGGCTGGAGCCGGTGGATTTCGTCGATGAACAGGACGTCGCCTTTTTCCAAACTCGTCAGCAATCCGGCCAACTCGCCGGCTTTCTCAATCACCGGCCCGCTCGTGTTCTTAACGTTGGTGCCCATCGCGTTGGCGATGATGTTCGCCAGTGTCGTCTTCCCGAGACCAGGTGGGCCACTGAGCAGAATGTGCTCGAGCACGTCCCCGCGTTTCTTCGCCGCTTCGACAAGCAGTTCGAGTCGTTCGCACACTTTCACCTGCCCGGTGAACTCGCTGAACATCGGTGGCCGCAGCGACACTTCGAAAGCAGGATCTGTCTCAGGCGGTTTCATTTTTGGGAGGCGTCTGGCACAGACGCCCTACAATTGTAGGCCGTCTCTGCGAGACAGCGATGGAGTAGTCGCTCGGCCTTCACGCCGCTTTCTCCAGTTTCTTCGTCATCACCAATTCCGTTCCGCGCGCTTTCAGGATGTAATCGACCTTGTCGAACGCCGTCCGGATCAAATGCACGCCAAGGCCGCCGGGCCGGATTAGGTCGTGCGACCGCCCCTTGATCGCATGCGTTTCGGTTTGCTTGCCGTAATCGCGCAGCCGCATCCGGATGCAGTTCCGCAATCCTTCAAGGGAAAGCGAGATCAGTTGATCGTCGCGCAAATGATAGGCGTGCCGAATAACGTTTGTGCAGGCTTCGTCTACTCCCAGCACCATGAGCATGCGTTCGCGTTCCGAGAAGGGATACGCCTCCAGGAATTGGCGCACGAACTTCCGCATCGGCGCGAGGTTGCCGGTGTGGCTGGAAAATTCGACCTTCTTCTGTTTCATCACGCCCGCTGGAGGCTGAACGCATGGCTCGGAGCATTCAACTGCGCAACCCAAAACCCGGTGGACAGCCCGGGCAAGCATAGCTCTCTTTCGTCATGTGGAAATTCCTGCTCGCAATTCTTATTCCGGCCAGCCTGGCTTTTGGGCAGGAAAATCCGAGCGCGTATGAGGCGTTGCGCGTCATCGGCACGCAAATGAACCGCCAGCTCGTCAGTCGCGTCATCTCGGTCAACGGCAGCGAAGGCGACCCGCAGCCGCGCACCTGGAAAATTCTGGTCGAAGACAAGAACGCCACCAGCGGCGTGCGCGAGATTGTCGTGCAGGACAATCGGGTCGCGTCGCAACGCGTCCCGAACAAGTCCGTCGTCGGCTCGACCGAGGGCGCGACGATCAACACCTCGAAGCTCAATCTGGATTCCACCGGCGCTTATACCGTTGCGAGCCACACAGCTGAGACATCGCACGTCACCTTCTCGCTCACGAGTTACACCCTCCGCACGGACGATGGCGGCAACCCCGTTTGGATTGTGACTCTGGCTGATCGCGCTAACCGGCCGGTCGGCACGATTCACATTCGCGCCAGCGACGGGCGGATAAAGCGAGTCGAAGGCATGTACTCCGGCCGGAACATGGAACAGGTCGAAGAGAACAGGGACATCGACAAGAATCGCGAAGAGATCGATCCCGCGGGGAACCCGCCGGCCGACGATGAAGCGAACGACGCGGACGAGAACATTGTGAAACGCGACATCAAACGGATGTTTCGCCGCACGACGAATGACGCGCGCCGCATGTTCCAGCGCGTCCGACGTTCGTTCGTTGATTTCTTTAACAGATAAACGCGCTAGGTTTTACAACCATGCCGAATCCCGCCGTAGAAGAAGTTTGGCCGGCGTTGCCGTTCCCGGAATGGAAAGAGACCGCCAAAACTTTGCATATGTGGACGCAAGTCGTCGGCAAAGTGCGGCTGGCTTTGTCGCCCTGGACGAACCATTCCTGGCACGTCACGCTTTACCTCACCGCGCGCGGCCTAACGACTTCGCCGATCTATTTCGATTCGCGGCCGTTGCAGATCGACTTTGATTTCGTCGATCACATTTTGCGCATCCAGGCTGCGGGAAAAGAAGAGAATATTCTGCTCAAACCGAAATCGGTCGCGGCGTTTTACCGCGAGGTGATGGCAGCATTGCACAAGGCGGAGATCCCCGTCGAGATCAACACGACGCCCAACGAGATCGATCCCGCGATTCCCTTCGAGCAGAACGAAAGCGACTCGGCTTACGATCCGGAATACGCAAACCGGTTCTGGCGCGTCCTCCTGCAGAGCGACCGCGTCTTCAAGGAATTTCGCTCCGAGTTCTGCGGCAAATGCAGCCCGGTTCATTTCTTCTGGGGCAGCTTCGACCTAGCGGTCACGCGTTTCTCCGGCCGGCGCGCGCCCCAACATCCGGGCGGCGTCCCGCACTTGCCCGATGCGGTAACGCGGGAAGCCTATTCGCACGAAGTCAGCAGCCTCGGCTTCTGGCCGGGAAACGAAATGATGCCCGACCCGATTTTTTATTCGTACGCCTATCCCGCGCCGCCCGGATTCGCCGAAGCGCAGGTGCAACCGGCCTTCGCGAAATACAATCCGCAGCTCAAGGAATTCGTTCTTCCCTACGAGCAAATGCGCCAGGCGGAATCGCCCGACGCGGCGCTGCTGGAATTCGCGCGCAGTACCTATGACGCTGCCAGCACGCTCGGGGATTGGGACCGCGCTGCTCTCACCGAAGCGAAACCCCACTTGCATTCTCGCCGGTAACGCCGGTAAAGTTCGCGCGATGGTCAACGAAGCAATCGCCGAGCGCGGCGCCTGGCGCGAGGTGCCGAAAGGCTGGCGCCAGCTCTGGGGTGATTTCAACCGGCTCGGGGTAAGCCTGCAATGGCACGATTTTCGGACGGAACGCGCGTTCGATTGGGGTCTTAGTTTTCATCCGCGAAGCCTGGAGTTCTGCCTGAACGTCGAAGGTCGAGGCGCCGTCGGTGATCGCGCCGATTATGTTCCGGGCAGCGCGGGTTACTACGCCGTGGCCGCGGAACCGCTGTCCGCGTCCCGGCAGGCGCGCGATCATCATCAATTCGTGACGGTCGAATTCTCAAACCGTTATCTGCAGCAGCAACTATCCGATTGCGAAGGCGATCTCGATCCGCAACTCCGGGGCGCGATTTTCCCGGAAAAAGAACGGTCGATCGTTTCTTCAGCGCGGCCGATGACGCCCGACCAGCGCCAGGTCGTGTCGAGTCTTCTTGCTCCTCCGGTTGCGAAAGCCGCGCAAAGCCTCTGGTACCAGAGCAAGGCCCTGGAACTGATGTCGCACTTTCTTTTCACGCCGAAAGATCCGGAATTTTTTTGCATGCGGCAGAAACGCGTGGCCCGCGACAGGGTCGAGCGGACCAAGGAATTGCTCGCGCGCGATCTGGCCAATCCGCCGACCCTGGAAATGCTCGGGCGCGAAGTGGGCTGCAGCCCGTTTTATCTGAGCCGAAGTTTTTCGCGCGTGGTCGGCCTCACCATTCCGCAATATCTGCGGAAGCTGCGGATGGAACGCGCCGCCGAGCTTTTGCGGAGCGGTCGCTACAACGTCACCGAAACCGCCACGGAAGTCGGTTACGCGAGCCTCAGCCATTTCAGCAAAGCGTTTTGCGAAACCATCGGCTGCTGCCCCGTGCTCTATCCGATGGCGAAGAACGTCATCGATCGCTGAAATTGAACCGCGGATTACGCGGGTATCACGGATGAAGAGACTGTCTGCTGAATCAATCCGTGTCATCCGCGTAATCCGCGGTTAAAATTTTCTTCCGATGAAGATCACCCGCGCCCTCATTTCCGTCTCGAACAAGAAGGGCGTGGCGGCTTTGGCGCGCGCGCTGGAGAAACAGGGCGTAGATATTATTTCGACCGGCGGCACCGCCGAGTTGCTCCGGAAGGAAGGTGTGCCGGTCCGCGATATCTCGAGCTTCACTGATTTTCCCGAAGTGCTCGAAGGCCGGGTCAAAACGCTTCATCCACGCGTTCACGGCGGTTTGCTTTATAAACGCGGGAACGAGTTGCACGAACAACAGGCCAGGGAATGCGGATTCCAGCCGATCGATCTGGTGGTGGTGAATCTTTATCCCTTCGAAGCGACGATCCAGAAGCCGGGCGTCACGCTCGCCGAAGCCATCGAGCAGATCGACATCGGCGGGCCCTCGATGATCCGCAGCGCAGCGAAAAATTACGAGTCGGTCACGGTCG
>JBEEHI010000237.1:0-2836 GCA_041167305.1 Verrucomicrobiota bacterium | reverse complement strand
AGCAGGGACTCTTCGAAAAAGATCCGCACGGCCAGATTTACCTTCCCTTCGCGCGCGGCTTCCAGAGCAACGTCTCCTTCATCGTCCGGTTCCATTCGCTCGCCCCCGGCAGTGAAGCGAGCACCGCTGATCTGCTGCGCCGCACCGTTCGCGAAGTCGATCCCGCGTTGCCAGTCCTCACGCTCAAGAGTTTCTCGCAACATCTCGACAGCAACTTCCAGCTCTGGGTCGTCCGCGCCGGCGCTGCCATGTTCTCCGTCTTCGGCGGTCTTGCCCTCGGGCTGGCTATCGTGGGCCTCTATGGCGTCAAAGCGTATTCCGTTGCGAGACGCACGCGCGAGATCGGCATCCGCATGGCTCTCGGCGCGCAACCCGGCACCGTCCTGCGCATGATCATGCGCGAAGGCTCGATCATGCTCTTCAGCGGGATTGTCATCGGACTCCTCCTCGCCGCCGGCACCGGAAAAATCCTGAGCGGGATGCTCTACGAAGTCGGAGCTCTCGACCCTGTCGCGTTTACGTTCGCTCCTCTCACCCTGGTCATTGCCGCGCTATTCGCCACCTGGCTTCCCGCCCGTCGCGCTACCCGCATCAGCCCCATGGCGGCACTCCGAACGGAATAGAAAATGGTGGCTGGGGAGGGAATTGAACCCCCGACACGTGGATTTTCAGTCCACTGCTCTACCAACTGAGCTACCCAGCCGTGCGATGCGCGCTTACGCGCTTCGTTTAGAGGGCGTCACTATGCAACAATCCGGTTGTAGGGCAAGCGCTCCGCTTGCCATCCGTTTCCGGCCGGCGATGCCCCTGCCTTACACGAAACTACGAGGCAGATTCACCGCGGTGGTGAGAAGGTGGAGGTAATCGGCGCGCGGGATTTCAATGGCGCCGAATTGTTGCAGGTGCGGCGTCAGCCATTGAGTATCGAGGAGAACGAAGCGGCGCTTCTGGAGATGCTCGACCAAACCAAGCAGAGCGACTTTTGACGCCTCGCGGATATGGTGAAACATCGATTCGCCGAAGAACGCGCCGCCGATCGCCACGCCGTAAAGTCCGCCGGCCAGCCTGCCGTCCTGCCATGCTTCAATGGAATGGGCGTGGCCGAATTCGTGGAGACGCGTGTAGCTGGCGATGATCTCGTCGTTGATCCAGGTCTCGGGCCGCCGCGCGCATTCCCGCATCACTTCGGTGAACGAAACATCGAGCCGGATCTCGAAGCTCTTTTTGCGGACGGCCCGCTCGAGGGTGTGCGGCACGTGGAATTCTTTGAGAGGCAGGATCGCGCGCGGATCGGGCGAGAACCATTCGATGGCGCCATCGGCCATGGCCATCGGGAAAACGCCGAGGCGGTAGCCCTGGAGCAAGACTTCCGGGTCAATCATTGAGGAAAGTGATCAGTGACCAGGGCTCAGTGACAAGTAAAGAGTGGAAACGACATGCCGATTCCAGAAACTGGTCACTGATCACTTGTCACTGGTCACTTCTTAAGTATCCTTCGCGCTTGAAGGCCTTCTCTATCGCTTTCTTGATCGCCAACGCGATTCTTCTCGCCGGCTGCGCCGACCCGCTCGAAAAACCCGTCATGCAGGAAGCAGGGGAAAAATTCCAGCGCGGCATTACCGGCAACGGAACGCTCGGGCCAATGGATCGTTCCGACGATTCGACCATCAAGGAAACGCATCCGTGACGAGAACATCGAGCGCGCATTCGAAAATCCTCATTCTTGATTTCGGCTCGCAGTACACCCAGGTGATCGCGCGGCGAATTCGGGAGTGCCAGGTTTATTCCGAGATCGTCCGGTTCAATATTCCGGCGGAAGAAGCGGCGGCGCTGAAGCCGAAAGGGATCGTGCTCTCGGGCGGACCGGCCAGCGTTTACGACGAGAGCGCCCCGCAGGTGGATCCGAAGATTTTTTCGCTTGGCATTCCGGTGCTCGGCATTTGTTACGGGATGCAACTGATGGCGTATCATCTCGGCGGCCAGGTGCAATTCAGCGAGCGGCGCGAGTATGGCGCCGGCATGTTGCACGTCGCGAACGGCTCGAAGCTTTTCGATGGGATCGGCGAGCAGATCGATATCTGGAGCAGCCATGGCGACAAAGTCACGTCCATGCCCGCCGGTTTTCGCAGCGCCGCGCACACGGAGAACTCGCCCTTCGCCGCGATGGAAGATCCGGCGCGGAACCTCTACGCGCTCCAGTTTCATCCCGAGGTGGCCCACACGCCGCGCGGGAAAGAGATCATCCAGAATTTCGTCTTCCACATTTGCGGATGCGCGATGGATTGGACGATGGGGTCGTTCATCGAAGAAGCGTGCGACCGGGTTCGCCGGCAAGTGGGCGACCAGAAGGTGGTCCTCGGCCTGAGTGGCGGCGTCGATTCGTCGGTCGTCGCGGCGCTCTTGCATAAGGCGATCGGCGACCAGCTCACCTGCATCTTCGTCAACAACGGCCTGCTCCGTTCGCGCGAAGAAGAGATGGTGCAGCGGGTTTTCGGGGAGAACTTTCACATCCGCCTCAAGTACGTCGACGCGGCGGACCGATTCTTGAAGTCGCTGCAAGGCATCACCGATCCGGAAGAGAAACGGAAAATTATCGGGCGCGATTTCATCGAAGTTTTTCAGCACGCAACCGAAGAGTTGCTGGCGGAGGACGCCGCGAACGGGTCGGGCGGCCACGGCGGGTATCATTTTCTCGCGCAGGGCACGCTTTACCCGGACGTGATCGAGAGCGTCGCGATCGGCGGAAACCCGGCGCACGTGATCAAGAGTCATCACAACGTTGGCGGGCTGCCGGAGAAAATGCATTTCGAACTGGTGGAACCCGTCCGCCAATTAT
>JBEEHI010000236.1:0-4057 GCA_041167305.1 Verrucomicrobiota bacterium | reverse complement strand
GTGCTCCAGTTAAAATTTCAAAACGACCTCAGCTACCAGGAGATCAGCGAGATCACCCAGCTCTCGGTCAGCAACGTGGGCGTGATGATTCACAATGCGCTCAAAACCCTGCGGCAACGTTACGGGCAGGCGTCCCGGGATTTCCTGCCGTTCGCACCTCGGACAGTCTCATGAAAGTAAACCTCGATGATCCAAACCTGACGGCATTCGCGCTCGGCGAGTTGTCCGCGGACGACCACGCGAAAATGGCGGAGGCGATTGCCGGCTCGCCGGAAGCGCAAAGTTACGTCGCGGAAACGCAGCAATTCGCCCGGCTCCTTCGTGCGGAATATGAAGCGGACCGCCAGCAGCCGTCGCGGCGTTCGCCCTTCGTTGTCCGGATGGAAGAGGAACGGCGCGCTTCGTGGCGTTATCAATGGGGTTCGCTAGCGGCCGCGCTCGCGATCTTTGCGGTGATTGCGGCGGCGGCCTTCACCGCGATTCAACGAAGCGGAGCGCTCTCGAAACGGCTCACGGATAATCCGACAGCGGCGACGCCCCGGGAATCCGCTTCCGAAGCGATCCTCGAAATGGAATCGCCCGCAGCGCCGGGTCCTCTGCTCGCCTTGCAACCTCCCAAGCCGAGCGGCACCGCCGCTCCCGAATTCGTGGAAGAGCCAAAGTTAGCGGACAAAAGTTTGGGCTACGATCAGAGACAAAAGCCTGCGCTCGATTCGGCAGCGGGAAAGACCGGCGGTCTTGCCTTGAATCCTTCGGCCCCGCCCGCGCCGATGACGATGAAGCGCGCGTATGTGGCCGGAGGCGGCGAGACCACCGAGGCCGAGCCGCCCTCGCGCTATCGCCAGGATTTCAACACGGCGACCTACGACAAGGTGGAGGAGAATCCGTTTCTCCCGGCCGCGAGCAATCCGCTCTCGACCTTCTCGATCGACGTGGACACGGCTTCCTACGCGAATGTCCGCCGGTTCATCAACTCGGGATCGTTGCCGCCGAAAGACGCGGTGCGGGTCGAGGAAATGATCAACTACTTCACCTACGATTATCGCGAGCCGGAAGGCGACAAGCCATTCTCGATCGATGTGGATGCGACCGCCTGCCCGTGGGACACGAGTCACCGGCTCTTGCGGATCGGATTGAAAGGGCGCGAAGTGGCGAACGAAAAACGGCCGGCGAGCAACCTCGTCTTCCTCCTCGATGTTTCGGGATCGATGACGCCTGCCGAGCGGTTGCCGCTGGTGAAACAGGCGATGCGCCTGCTCGTCGATAAACTGACGGAGAAAGATCACGTGGCGATCGTGATCTATGCCGGCGGCTCCGGGTTGGCCCTGAAGTCGACCAGCGGCGACCAGAAGGAAAAAATCCTGCGGGCGCTGGAAGAATTGCAGGCGGGCGGCTCGACCAATGGGGCGGAAGGGATCGAGCTGGCTTACAAAGTGGCCGCCGAGAATTTCATCAACGGCGGTGTGAACCGGGTGATCCTCGCGACGGATGGTGATTTCAATATCGGCGTGACCAACCAGGGCGACCTGATCCGGTTGATCGAAGCGAAAGCGAAGACGGGCGTGTTCCTGAGCGTGCTCGGCGTCGGCACGGACAACCTCAAGGACTCGACGATGCAGAAGCTGGCCGATAAGGGGAACGGCAACTACGCCTACCTCGATTCGGTCGACGAAGCGCGGAAGGTCCTGGTGCAGCAGATCAACGGGACGCTGATGACGATCGCGAA
Organism: Verrucomicrobiota bacterium; assembly: GCA_041167305.1. Lineage (GTDB taxonomy): Bacteria > Verrucomicrobiota > Verrucomicrobiia > Chthoniobacterales > UBA10450 > AV80. The sequence continues at coordinate 2,331 of JBEEHI010000236.1, read as the reverse complement.
GGATGTGAAGATCCAGGTGGAATTCAATCCGGCGCGGGTGGCGTCGTATCGTTTGATCGGGTACGAGAAGCGGTTGCTGCGGAAAGAAGATTTTAACAATGACAAGGTGGACGCGGGCGAGATCGGCGCCGGGCACACGGTGACGGCGCTCTATGAAATCGTGCCCGCCGGTGCCACTGACCCCGCGACGAGTGTGCCGCCGGTCGATCCGTTGAAGTATGGGACGAATACGACGAATACGACGAATGGGTCGGGAGAAATGGTGACGGTGAAACTGCGCCATAAGAAACCGGATGGCGAAACGAGTGAGCTCTCCGAGCGCTCGTTCACCGACAACGGCTCGAAGTTCGAAAACGCCGCGCCGGACCTGAAGTTCGCGGCCGCGGTGGCGGAGTTCGGGATGCTGCTGCGCGATTCCCAATACAAAGGGAAGGGGAGTTTCGGGGCGGTGATTGAGTGGGCGCAGGAAGGCAAAGGCCGGGACACGGCCGGATACCGCGCCGGGTTCATCGAGATGGCGCGCAAAGCGCAATCGCTCAAGCCGCGGGAAGGGTAGACCTGTAGCCACGGCCCTGTGGGCCGTCTCTTCCGCGTGCAATTATTAACGGCCCACAGGGCCGTGGCTACAGTTGCGTTATATCGTTACACATGTAACATGGTAACATGAAAACGGAAACAACCGCGCCCAAGCGCGTGGAGCGGGTCCAGATCGGCGCCCGGATGGAGAAGAGCCTGGTGAAGGTTCTCCGCGGCCTGGCGGATTATCTCGATCTCTCGCTCGGCGATCTGCTCGAGGGGATCACCCTGCATGCACTGGAGGGCAAGGCGCCTTTCTCGGCGGAAACGCTCGCGCACGTGAAACGGTTCAAGACGGTCCACGGCCTGGCGTTGACCGCGAAAGACAGCCATCAACTGGTGGAGGTCCGCAGTGCCAGGCGTTGACGCGACAGAAGAATTACGCGCGTTTGAAACGGGCGCGCTCGATCCGGCGAAGTTTCCGCACGCCGAACATCTCCGTCTCGGATACGAGATGCTCGCGCGTCATCCGTTTGGCGAAGCCTTGATTCGATTTTCGCGCGGCTTGCAGTTGCTGGCCGCGAAGGCCGGCCGGCCGCGGCTCTACCACGAAACCATCACGGTGGCGTTCCTCGCCTTAATCAACGAGCGCCGCGCCCGCGGCTGCCCGCAAAGTTGGTCCGAGTTTAGAAGAACCAATCCCGACCTCTTCGACAAACGCTGCCTGGAAAAATGGTACAGCGCGGAGCAGCTCGCTTCGGATCTGGCGCGAAAAACGTTTTTGCCTGCCTCAAACTTCTTCGAGCGCCGCCGGATCGGCCGGCGGTTTCACGCGCATGGCGAGGTAGGCGCCGAAAAGTAATAATCCCGCGCTCCAGAGCTGTGCCGCGGTGAGGCGTTCCCCAAAAAAGAAGGCGGAAAGTCCGAGCGCTCCGGCGGGACAAATGAGCTGGAGCGTCTGCGAAAGCGCGACGCCCACTTTGCGGATGGCCACGTAATACAAAACGTGGGCGAGGCTGATGCAGGTCACCGCCGACACGATCAGGATAAGGTTTACGCGGGCATCGACCCGGAGCGGCGTGTCGATTTTTCCAAACGCCAGGGTGAGCGGCAACAGCAACAACGACGTAATGAAACTGATCACGCCGAAACTGCGGATCGGCCCGAGCCGCGCCGAGGGCCGTTTTACCAGCACGCTATAGAGCGCCCAACAAAAGCTCGCAATAAACGCAATCGCGAAGCCGCCCAACGGAACGTGGCCGGCCTGCCATCCTTCCTGGAAACAAACCACGCCCACCGCGCCGACAAGCCCGAGCGCGGTTCCGAGTTGGAACTGCCACTGGCGGATGATCCCTCGCTCTTCAGGAAAAAAGACGAGAGCGAGCAGAGCGGTGAAGATGACCGAGGAGCGCCCAAAGATAGCGTACACGCCTGGACCCATGTGATAGAGCGCCACGGTCTGCGTGATTTGGTGAATGACGTTCGGCAAGGATGGGATCAGGCAGGCAAGAAAGTCCTGCGCGTGGAGGCGCGGACCGCCGCTGCGAAAACGCAGGATCACGAACGGGAGCACCGCCAGGAACGCGACGAGGTAACGGTAAAAATTCTGGGACCACGGTTCGTAATAGCGGATCAGATAGAATTGAAAGAGCGACGGGGTCGACCAGATAACGACCGTGGCGAGGATGGCGAGGTGGCCGCCGGAAAATGTATTTCTGTCCCCTTTGGTCATTGCATCTCTTTCAGGATTAGCCCGGCCCCATTCGAAACAGAGTAGCGCTGGCTTGCAATCGTTTTGCGACTCCCTCTAATAGG
>JBEEHI010000235.1:0-5054 GCA_041167305.1 Verrucomicrobiota bacterium | reverse complement strand
GAAGGCTGGTCCGCTTAGTGCTTAAGAAAACAGGCGCGGAAAAGAGCCGATGGACGGGGCTCGGGAAAGGGCTTGCCCAGCGGGGACTTTTCGCCTAAAACTGCTGCGCCAATTGTCTCAATGAGAAGGTTTTTCGCTCTCCTACTCCTCGTCCTGGTCGCCGCATGGCCGGTCCATGCCCAGTCGCCCTACGAGAGCAGCGCGGACTTTGCGAAATACGCCATGAAGCTCCGGGAGCAGGCGCTCTTGAAAGTAGAGCCGCAGGTATTCGTGCCCACGACGTCGCGCGCGAGCATCACGCGCTTCCCCTGGAAGACCGGCATCGTCACCACCGTTTTTTGGATTGGTGAAGCCGCCGGCGGCAATAACCCGGTGCCGAATGTGAAAAGTTCCTGGGACGCGAACTGGACCTCGAATTACGGCGGCTTCGATACGCCCGACGCCGGCTCGCGGAAGAACTACATCCCGGTCTCGTTCGTTCCGCGGCAGAACCCATTCTACATTGCCCTTCCCTACAACGACGTGACTCACGGCCAGTTCAAACCCGAAGCCGCGCTGGTGATCCCGTGGTTCAAGCAGGCCTACGCCGAGCCGGGCCGGTCCGTGTGCAAGGACCGCTGGCTCGCCATCCGCAAGGGGAACCGGACCGCTTACGCGCAATGGGAGGATTGCGGCCCATTCCGCACCGATCATTTTCAATACGTTTTCCAGAACGAACGGCCGAAGCCGAACCTGAACCGCGGCGCGGGTCTCGATGTTTCACCCGCCGTTCGCGATTACCTTGGCCTCGCCCCGACGGATGTGACTGACTGGCAATTCGTGGAAGTGCGCGATGTGCCGCCCGGACCGTGGCGGAACTACGGAGATAATAATCATTTCGTCATCGCCAAGCGCCTGACCGAGCAACGCATCGTACAGGAAGCGACCGATAAGAAGAAGAAAGAGTAGTTTTCGATCGCGCTCTCGGGTTCTCGGCGCGATCGCCCCCTTTTGTCATCGTGAGCGGAGTCGAAGGATCTCTAACTTTTCCGGGCTCGCTGCGCAGAAAATAGTCAGAGATCCTTCGACTTCGCTGCGCTGCGCTCAGGATGACATTCTTTGCGAAGCTACGCGGCGACCACGCTGGTCGCCTGACTTCAAGGCGTGGGAGTAGTTTCGGGCGGCGCCGCGCTCGGGGTCGGGCTCGCGGTCGGTAGCGCTCGCGGCGCGGAAGGAGAGGGTGTCGGTTTCGGCGGAATCGGAGTCGCCATGCCGAGCAGCTCGGTGACCGTCACCGATTTGAATCCTTTCTTCATTAACTGATCGAAGGTCGCCGGCATTGCCTCGATGGTGGGCGGATGGATGTCGTGAGACAGCACGATCGAGCCGGCCTTCGTCTCTTTCAGAATGCGCGCCGTCACCACGCTCGGTCCGGGCCGCTTCCAATCCAGCGGATCAACGTCCCAGAGAATGATCCGGTAACCAAACTCCTCGTGGATCCACTTCTTTTGGCGCGCGGTGATCGACCCATATGGCGGTCGCATCAAAGTGGGTTTCTTGCCAATCGCGGCCACGATGGCGTCATCGGTTTTTTGCAGCTCCCGGCGAACGGCGTCATCCGACATTTTGCCGAGATTCGGATGCGACCAGGAATGATTTCCGATCTCGTGTCCTTCTCGGACGGCCCGCTTAAGAATATCCGGGTGGTCCGCGGCATTTTGGCCGATGACGAAAAACGTGGCCTTGAGATGCCGCGCCGCGAGGAGGTCGAGCAGCTTTGGCGTCAGCGTGGCATTCGGTCCGTCATCGAAGGTCAGCGCGATGACAGGGCCATCGACATGGACGGAATTGAAAGTGATCGCCGGTTCGGCAGGTGTCGGGGTGGCCTTCGGCTTAACCGGAGCGGGGCTTGGCTTCTCCGCCGGAATGGCGGGCTTCGTTTCCTGCGCAAATGAGCCCGATGCGAACAGCGAAACGAGCGCGCCAATAGCGATAAACCTTCGGAAAAGCATGGAGACGATCTAGCAGAGCCGACCTGCAACGCAAGCGACTGCGCGGATGCGCGGTGGAGGGGGCCGAAAACCACCGCGCCCGCGAATCTCCATCAAGAGCATGTTTCCCGACTTAATCCGCAATCTGGCAGTTATCCTGCTCAAACTAGGGGCATGACTCACTCCGCATAAGCGCAATGGCGCCGGTGCGCGTGTCAGACCCGACACCCACGTCGGTATTGGCTTCTCCTGAATGAAAATTTTGCTTGTCGAAGATCACCCTGGCAGCCGCCGCAATTTGCAGCGGCTCATCGCCAAGCGCGGCCATGAAGTGACCGCGGTGGCCAGCGCCGAAGAAGCGGAAGCGGCTCTCGCGAAGGAGAGCTTTCCGTTTCTGATTCTGGACTGGATGCTGCCCGGCAAAAGCGGGGTCGATCTTTGCCGCGAATTGCGCGGGTGGCCGAACGGCGACGAGATGTTTATCCTCCTGGTGACGGCGAAATCCGATACCGAAGACCTCGAACAGGCGCTCGAAGCGGGCGGGAACGATTATCTCACCAAGCCGCTCGATGTGGGATTGCTCGACGTTCGAATTTCCGTCGCCGAACGCCAGATTCGAGAACTCACGGAGCGTAACCAGGCCCGCGCGGCTTTGCTGGAATCCGCGCGCACGATGACGAACATTCTCGAGAAGACAACGGACGGATTTTTTGCCGTCGATTCCGACTGGAAGCTGACCTACGTCAACGCCGCCGCGGAAGCGATTTTCGGCCGGAAACGGGACGAATTAATTGGCGGTGTCCTTTGGGAAAGGTTTCCGGAACTCGTCGGGTCTGTCTTTCAGGAGAATTACGAAAAGGCGATGGCGGAGAAAGTGGCCATCGAATTTGAGGCGAGCGATTCCAGCGGCAAAATCTGGTACGATGTCCACGCCTACCGCAGCAACGGTGGTGTTTCCGTCTTTTTCCGCGACATCAGCGAACGCAAGAAATCGGAAACGGAACGGCTTACGACGAGCAAGCTCGAATCGCTCGGCACGCTGGCCGGCGGAATCGCGCACGACTTGAACAACATTCTTACCGTCATTTCCGGGAACATCGGGCTCGCCCAGATCGAAGCGCCGGTGGATTCCGGCAGCCTGCTTGGCTTTCTCTCGAAGGCGGGCCAGGCCGCGCAACACGCCGCGCATCTTTCCAGTCAGCTGCTGACGTTTTCCAAAGGCGGCGCGCCCTTGAAGAAAGTGGTCTCGATGGGCGAACTCCTCGAGCATTCGGCCGAGTTCTCGCTCTATGGATCGAATCTGCGCGCGGACTTCGACATCGCGGTCGATCTCTGGAAGGCGGAAGTCGACGCCGGCCAGATCGAGCAGGTGGTCAATGCGTTGATGCTCAACGCGCGGGAAGCGATGCCCCATGGAGGAACCGTGCGCGTGCGCGCGCGCAACATGGTTTTCGAGGAGAACACCAGTGCGCCGTTGCCTGCCGGGCGTTACGTCAAGGTCACGATTTCCGATCGCGGCCCCGGCATTCCCGAGGAGCTCCACACAAAAATCTTCGATCCCTATTTCACGACCAAACCGACGGGCACCGGGCTCGGTCTTGCCATCAGCTTCTCCGTCGTCAGAAAACATGGCGGTCTGCTTGTGCTGGAGAATTCATCCGCGGAAGGCGCGGTGTTCGCGTTCTATCTGCGTGCGAGTGAAGGCGCGGCGAAGGCGAGTTCTGAATCGCGCGCCGCCAACCGGCCTTTTCAATTCAATCACCAGCGGATTCTGGTGATGGACGACGAAGAGGCGATCCGCGAATTGACCTCGCAACTTCTCAGCACGCTCGGCTACGAAGTAACGGCCGTTCCCGACGGACTCGAAGCGGTCCGGCTTTACGAGCGTGCTTTGCGAAAAGGCGAACATTTCCAGGCGGTGATCCTCGATGCCACGGTCCGTGGCGGCATGGGCGGCGTGGCCACGATCGAGCGGCTGCGCTCGATGGATCCGAAAGTGAACGCGATCATTTGCAGCGGCTACTCCGACGAAGCGGCGCTCTCGGAATTTCTCGCCTACGGATTTCGCGGCGCACTTCCGAAACCGTTTACGCGCTCCGAACTTGCCGACGCGCTTCAGCGCACTTTCGAAACGACCAACTCGAACTGATCAGCCTTTGCGCAGTTTTTCGAGCTGCGCGATGAAGGCCTGCGGACCGCCTGCCTGGTAACCGAGCGCTCCCAGCGGTTTGCCCTCGCTGTCGAACACGACCACGGTCGGAAAACCCTGGACTCCGTACTTCATGAGAAGGCGTTCGTTTTGGGCCGTGATTTCTGCGGGCATTTTCTTCCCGCGGGGGAAATCGAGTTCCAGCAGAACGAGGTTCTTGGTCGCATATTCCTTAAATTCCGGTTTCGAAAAAATCTCCTTGTCGAGCATGATGCACCAGCCGCACCAGTCCGACCCGGTGAAATCCATTAGCAGCAGCTTGTGATTCGCCTGGGCCTCTTTTTGCGCTTGCTCGTAGCTCGTCAACCAGCCCGGTTTCGCCGAAACGGAGGGAGTCGGGGTCTGCGTCGTCTCCGTGATAGTGACCGGGCTCTCTTTCTTCGAGCACGAAACCGTCAGGAGCGCAGCAGCTACGAGGAAGAGTGGCCAGGGTCTCACAGGCGAAGCTTCCCGCAGCTTGCCAGTCTCCGCAAGCCGTGGCGGCTTCCGTACAAAGCTAGCCCGGCGCATTCACGCCGGGCTAAAAAACTTAACCGAAAGATTTATTTAAGGTGTCCGGAGACGAGCTTGGTCATCTCGAACATGCTGACCTGGCTCTTGCCGTTGAACACGGGCTTGAGCGCATCGTCCGCATTGATCATGGTCCGCTTTTTCTTATCCTGGCATCCGTTCTTCTTGATGTAGTCCCAGAGTTTCTTGGTGAGCTCGGAACGTGGGATCGGTTTCGAACCGACAACTGCGGACAGTTTTTCGTCGGGTTGCACCGGTCTCATGAAGGCGGCGTTCGGTTTACGTTTTGAAGGAGTCTTTTTGGCAGTGGTTTTCGGCATAGAGGCTGACTAATCCTTCTCTCGTGAGAGGGCAATAATAAATTT
>JBEEHI010000234.1:0-3150 GCA_041167305.1 Verrucomicrobiota bacterium | reverse complement strand
TCTCTTTCCGGTCCACGTAGGTGCTGGCGCCAGTGCGGTCCGAGCTGTAAAGATCTTCGACGGCAGTGCCGGAAACTACGACACGCTCAGTCGTGGTGCCATCGGCGGAGGTGGTCGTCGTCGCCGGTGCCTGTTCGGTGGGGCCCGCGCCCGCACCTAATTTCAGATTCACTTCGGCCGTCTGCATCAGGGTTGTGAAGATGCCGGATCTTGTCGCGGTTTGACCGTTGGCCGAAGCCGTGATCCGGAACGGGCCGCCCGTCCGGACGTTGGCGATATCCCAGCGGCCACCTGCACGAGAGACACCAGTGTAGCGTGTGCCGGACGAGGTATCGACTGCGGTAACCTCCGCACCGACGACGCCGTTTCCGGAAGCGTCGATGACAGTCCCGCCCAAAGCGGACGAAGTCACGCCCTGCGCGAAAACGCGCACGGGAACGGCCAGGAGGCCCACTGATAGAAGAAGAACGAATAGGGTTAAGACGGATTTTCTCATGAAGGCTTGGTTTTACGTCGCCAACCCGCGGGCCACGAGAAAAAAATGCGATTTTCCGAAACTATTTTTGAACGCCGGAGATTTAGCCTGAAAAATCGCGAAGCTGCCCGGGAAACGGGCCGGTTCAGATGATCACGCCGACCACCGCGGCGAACAAATAACAGGCGAGAACGCCCGCGATCATCGATTTGAAGCCGAGCTTCGCGAGATCATGGCGGCGCTCCGGCGCGAGGGCACCGATACCACCGATCTGGATGGCGATGCTGGAGAAATTCGCGAACCCGCACAGCGCGTAACTGGCGAGCGTGACCGAGCGCGGGTCCACCCCGCCGGGATGCGTTTTCACAAAATTCGAGAGGTCGAGATAGCTGACGAACTCGTTGAGCACGATGCGTTCGCCGAGGATTCCGCCGATGAGCGGGCAATCGTTCCAGGGCACGCCGATGAGAAACGCGAACGGCGCGTTCACCCATCCCAGCATTTGTTGGATGGTGAACGGCGCGGCCACGCCCATCGCCTGTTGCGGCCAGACGATCAGGCCATTCAGCAGAGCGACGATCGCCACGAAGGCGATCAGCATTCCCATGACATTGATCGAGAGCATGACGCCTTCGCTCGCGCCGGTGCAGAGCGCGTCGAGGCTGTTGGTCGCCGTCTTTTTCGTTTCGAAATGGCAACGCTCGCCCGTCTCGCTCGGCTCGGTTTCCGGAAACATGATCTTGCCCACGAGCAAACCCGCGGGCGCGCCGAGCACGGACGCGGTCAGGATATGTCCCGCGCTCAACCCTTCCATCCCCGCATACACCGCCATCACGCCCGTCGCGATGGTGGACATGCCGGTGGTCATCAGCGCCATCATCTCGCTCTGCGTCATTTTCGGCAGATACGGTTTGATCAGGAGCGCGGCTTCCGTTTGCCCGAGGAAAATGTTGCTCGCGCCGGCCAGACTTTCGCTGCCACTGGTCCGCATCGTTTTCATCATCACCCAGGCCATCGCCGCGACGACTTTTTGGAGAACGCCCCAATAATAGAGAAGCGAGGAGAGCGACGAGATCAGAATGATCGTGGCTGTGACCGAGATGGCGAAGACGTAACCGCCCGAGGAACCGAACACCCGGCGGAGGGTTTCGCCGTCGCCCAACGGGCCGAACACCATCTTCGCGCCGTCGTAGGCGTATTCGTTGAGCTTGTCCATCGCCACCTGGGCGCCCTGAAAGAGCCGGAGACCGATCGGCGTTTTCAGGATGAAAATCGCAAAAACGAATTGCAGGACCATCCCCCAGATCACCGTGCGCCAGGGGAATCGTTTGCGGTTGTTGGAGAACAGCCACGCGCAAGCCAGCATCGCGATCAGCCCCAGAGCGCTAATTAATTGAAGGGGCATGGGATCGACTTCTAATTCGCCGAAAAATTCTTGGCGAGAAGGAAGTGAGCGGGCGCGGTGCGGCCGCTTCGCGCTTGCGTCGTCCGGGGGAGAGTTTATCAATGATTTTGTGACGCCTTTTCAGGCCCTTCCCCCTCGCAGACCCCAGAAATAGGCGGCCAAGTGACGCCTTATTTCCCGTCATCATGACGCCCAATTCTCGTTAGGTCTATGCGCGCGCTTGCATTGATGGCAGTCCTGCTGATCACCAGCGGCATAAACGCTCAGCAGAAGGCGTCGCGTCTACGCGGTGTTACGCTTTCGCAGGGTTCAAGCCGCATCAACGGTGTTGAGCTTCGCACTGGCCCCAAAGTGGGAGTTCTGCACTTCTTCTCGCTCGGGGCGGCGGAGAACGCCCTGGGCGCGCCAGAAGACACTTACGTGCCGCGCGGCGTCCGCGTGTATGCATGGCGCAGCGTTGGGATACACCTACAGAGAGGCTGGCGCGGCCCAGAAAAAGACAGGCTTTTCAAGCTACAAGTCTATTTCGACGATGATTACGACAGATTTGTAGACAAGCACACCGGAGCATTCACCGGCTCAGTGCGAGTGGAGGGCGTTGAGATTCATGCTGGGACGTTGCTTCAGAGCGTCCGCACACAGCTTGAGAGCATCGGGTTTCAGGTCACAGACGACTCCGCTGAGAAGGGGGAGATTAAGATTCTTGCAATCAACCCAGCACGACGAATCGAACTAATTGAGCAGTGGTGCCTATGAAAAGACCTAACCGTGCGATGGAGCGAGCTCCGAAAGCATTCGGAGTCGCTGATCTTGTTGATGAACTCATGCCATTCATTCACCCTTCGGGCTTCGTCTATGTCACGGCTTGGCAGTCCGTTCCATTCTCGTTAGACGGGTGAGTGCTGCGAAGATCGTTGGTGTTGTTTGCGGTTTGGTTCTGCTCGTCGGCGGCTTTCTCGGCGTCGCAGTCTCTCTGTTTGCTATTTTCGACCCCGCCGGAACGCAGATGGCTGATGACGGGAATCCTTTCGGCCCGCCACCGAGTCTTCTCAGCTCTGTTGCGATTCTTGTTTTTTATCTGGGTGTTTGCGCCATTGGCTTTTTTCTCACCTGGAGGTCACTCTGTAAGCCGTCCACGTCCGCCTAAGCCTTCCCGTCTACGTCAGACTCTTCAGCTCGCTCCATTCTCATTTTCCAAACTCATCCAACCTGCCGACCACCCCATCAATTCCGTTGCCGGTTGCGCCGGGAATAAGTAAAACCGGGCCGA
>JBEEHI010000233.1:0-14651 GCA_041167305.1 Verrucomicrobiota bacterium | reverse complement strand
CCCTCATCGCCGCGAACGACAACTGGCGCGAAGGTCCCGAATCGGACATTCAGGAATCGAAGCTTGCGCCCACGAACGATCTCGAGTCCGCCATCATCACCACACTTCCATCAGGTCCCTACACCGCCGTCATCCACGAGAAGAACGGCCAAAGTGGCATCGGCCTCTTCGAAGTTTACAACCTGCAAAACCCTTAAGCTTGATTCTGGAGCCGGCCTGCCCTCAGGCCGGTCGGCCCACGCAAGGATCTGAATGAGCGTTCTCGCCACGGCACGAGGGCGTGCCGTCTCCATCTGCTCAAGCTTGCGCCCGGATCATGTGCCGCCGCAGGATGGCTCATGCATTCATCGAACAATTCAGCAAAACGAACCTTCATCCTCCTGTCGGCGTTGGCGGCGACATTAGTCCTCCCTCAGCCAGGAAATGCGCAGACTCCCACCCCAAAGACAACCGCCGCCGCGTCGCAGCACATCGTGCTTCCCAGCCGAAAGGACACATTGCCCTACAGCGATGGAGTGTTGGTCGGCGAAACTTTCTATCTGGCCGGACGCATCGGCATCGATCCCGAAACCGGCAAACCTCCGGCGGAACTCGAGAAAGAGATCCGCTTTTTGCTCGACGGAATGAAGACAACTCTCGCCGCCGCCAACATGACGATGGACGATCTCGTCTCCGTGCAGGTCTTTTGTCCCGACCTCTCCTTGTACGAAAAGTTCAACGAGATTTACCGCACCTATTTCATCAAGGATTTCCCCGCCCGCGCTTTCATCGGCTCCGGCCCGCTCCTCCGCGGCGGCCGCTTCGAAGCGCAGGGAATTGCAGTCCGGCGATAGACCCATTCGGACTCAGCCTGAATAGCTATCGCGACGCTGTATATAATCGTCCGCAGATTTCGCAGATTAACACAGATTTCTGCCATTTTTGCGCCAGCTCCCTTAATCTGCGTCCTCTGCGTAATCTGCGGACCAAATAGATTTGTGGACCGGTTGCGGCGGGAACCAACGCTTCTAGAATCTCATGCGCGGATGTGAACGCAGACGCGTTCACGAACAATGCCCGACGAAAAGCCTCACGCGTCACGACCATCTTATGAGTCGGCACGGGCGGAGCGCCCGACGACGGCGGAAGGCACGCTGGAGCGGCCAGCAAAACACGATCCTTATGCGGCGTTTCGCTTTTCGGCTTTCCGATTCTACATGGCGGGCAATCTCGTTTCCGTCATAGGGCGGCTGATGTTCATCGTCGCGGTCGAATGGGAGATGTATGGGCGCACGCACTCGGCGACGGCGCTGGGATTAGTCGGGCTGGTAATCGCATTGCCGGTCGTGCTGCTTTCGTTGCCGGCCGGCCATGTCGCAGATCGATTTCCGCGGAAGCGAATCGTCCTCGTGACCCAGGCGCTGAGCGCGATCTGTTCGCTCGCGCTGGCGTTTGTCTCGTGGCAACACCTCGCCATTCCCGACTGGGCGGTTCTGAGAGCGGGGAATCGCTTTCTCTATTCCGTAGCGACGATTTTCGAGCGTCACACTTGGTTCCATTTCGACGATCTCTCGATCCCGCTGATTTATTTGATCCTACTGATCTCCGCGACGGGCCGCACGTTTGGATGGGCCGCGCGGTCCTCTTATTTTCCGCAACTGGTTCCGCGCGACGTCTTCGCGAACGCCGTGACCTGGAACAGCAGCGTCTTTCAAATCGGTTCGGTCATCGGGCCGGCGCTCGGCGGATTGCTCATCGTCCGCGCAGGGTTCCCATTTATTTATGCGATCGACGCCGCGTGCGCGTTTTCATTTTTCCTGCTCGTGCTTCCGATTCGAAGCAGCGATCGCGGCAGCAGCACCGAACGAAACGCGTGGCGCAGCCTGATGGAAGGGCTGCGCTTCGTTCGCACCAAACAAGTCGTGCTGGCCACGATCACGCTCGACATGTTCGCCGTGTTTCTCGGCGGCGCGACGGCGCTGCTGCCGATCTTCGCCGACCAGATCCTGCATTGCGGACCGATCGGGCTGGGCTGGATGCGCGCGGCGCCCGGTATCGGCGCGTTTATCATGGCGATCCTGATCGCGTATCTGCCGCCGATGAAAAAGGCGGGCAAAGCCTTGCTCTGGTGCGTGACCGGTTTTGGCGCGGCGACGGTCGTCTTCGGGTTATCGCACTACCTGTGGCTTTCCCTCATCATGCTTTTCCTGACCGGCGTATTCGACAGCGTGAGCGTGGTGATTCGCCACACGCTCCTGCAGCTCGTCACGCCCGACGCGATGCGCGGCCGCATTTCGGCCGTGAACAATATTTTCATCGGGACTTCGAATGAGCTGGGCGCGTTGGAGTCGGGATTAACGGCGGCGCTTTTTGGGCCGGTCATCTCCGTCGTGGCCGGCGGCGTGGGGACGATCCTGGTCGTGCTCGGCGTTTCCTGGATCTGGCCCGAGACGCGGAAGATTGGCGCGTTGGACAAAAATCTCCGGTAGATTCGGCTGTGATTGTAGGGCGTCTGTGTCAGACGCCGCCGGTTTAGGTTGGCGTTTCACAGAAACGCCCTACAAATTATTAGTGTGAAAATTGCCGCGGTTCAGTTGGCCTGCACGCTCGGCGACATGCAGGCGAACCTGAAGAAGATTCACGATTTCTGTGGCCGGGCGAAACAGGAGGGTGTGGATCTTATCGTGTTTCCCGAGGCAGCCGACACGGGGTACTCGATGCCCGTCATCCGCGAGCACGCGAAGCCGCGGACGGAAGGCGCGGTCCCTGCGCTTCAAAACATGGCGAAAGAGTTCGCTCTCACGATCGTCAGCGGAGCGGCGGAACGCGAAGGCGATGTCATTTACAACTCGCAAGTTTTCATCGATCCGCGCGGCGAGATCGTCGCGAGCTATCGGAAGACTCATCTCTTCGTGCTTCCGCCTAACGACGAAAGCACCTGCTACACACCCGGCGACAAGTTCGTGAGCGTGCCGGCGGCAGGATTTCGCTTCGGACTGAGCATCTGTTACGACCTTCGATTCCCCGAGGTCTGCCGAACCCTCGCCCTGGAGCACGGCGCAAACGTCATGCTGGTTTCCTCCGCCTGGCCGCTTCCGCGCGCCGCGCATTTGCGGGCTCTGGCCGTGGCGCGCGCCATCGAAAACCAGAGTTACCTGGTCCTGGCGAATCGTGCCGGGGTGGATGCTGGAGTTACCTGCTGCGGCATGTCGGCCATCATCGATCCGTCCGGAGTTTTGGTCGCGTCCGCTTCGGACGATCGTGAGGAAATGATCGTCGCCGAAATTTCCGAAGAAGTCGTTAGGTCAGTCCGCGAAAGGATGGGGGTTTTTGCGCATCGAAGGCCGGAGCTATACGGGAAAGATTAGTCTGTTTCATGCTCATGATCCTGATCCTCTGCCAAGCGCGCTCGGAAAGATCAGGAGTATGATCAGGATCAGGAGCAGGAGTAAAAGCGGCTAAAACGCCGTATGGAAACCGATCCGCGCATAGGGCGCGCCGCCGTCCTGGTGATAGCGGACCTCGGTGCGATGGAAGTCGAAATTCCGGTAGGGAATGTATCCGCCCTCCACCGAAAGCTTGACCGCGGTGGACAACTTCCAGTCCAAGCCACCGCCGAGACGCACTTCTTCGTAGGTGATCGCCGCATGGTTCAACGCTGGATTGCCACGCAGTGTCCCGAAGTTTTTCTCCACGCGATAACTCGTCGCCCTGATATCGGCGCCGGCGTAAAAGAGCATGTTGCTATTCGGCTCGTATTCGAGCCGCGGAGTCGGCACCACCGCATTCAAGGTCCATTGCGGCGCGAACTTCCACCGGACACCGCCGCCCGGCAGCAGCGGATATTTGCGGAACGCATCGACGCCGACGCCGAACACAAACTGGAGATTCGAGCTGTAAATGTAGGTGCCCCCGATGATGGCCGGCACGTTGAAAGTGTCCTGCCCGAAGTCATCGAAATCAGTGCCATAAAACCCGGGTTGCAGCTCGACCCGAATGAGGAAGGAATCGGAGAACTCGGTGTCGAGGCCGATGACCAGGTTAGTGGAATGAAGCTTGTCGGGGATCGGCGCGTTTCCGCCGAAGCTGAATGAATAACGTTCCGTCTGCACGCCCAGGCGCAAAATTCCGATCTTCGTCATCGGCGTCAGGACAAAATGGATGTGGCCCTGGGTTTCGTCGAAATCACGGATGACCCGGTTGCCCGTCTCGCCGCGCCGCACATCACCCTTGCCCACGTAAGTTCCTTCGACATCAAACTCGAACGAGAAGGAAGATTCCGATTCCACCAGCGCCACGTCTTTCGATGAATCCTTGGACGACGTCGAATAAGTTTCGACCTGGACGGCCAAGGCGTTGCCAGCCGCCGAGAGCAGGCAGACCGCAACGATAGTGAGGAGGTTTTTCATGAAGGCGACAACAGGTGGGCGGCTAGACTGCTAGCGGACGGCCCCAGTGTCACGCCGAAATAACGAGTTCGCCTTCGAAATGTCCCGCATCAGGGCGGACTCCGAGGCGACCCGCTCGATCCCGTGAAGCGAAGCGATCGACGCCGAGGAAATGAAATCTCCACGCCAGATCAGCGTTGCCGGCTTTCCGCCCACGTCCACCGGCCACATTTGGTAAAGGGTGAGGCCGGCATAATAGCCGCCGCTTGCATAGTAGAGAGCATCGGAAGCCTGGAAGGTTCCGTTTGATCCCGAGCGACGGTAGGAAGCGCCAAGTGTGAGGACACCCTGTTCGTCCGCGGTCAGCAATTCCCAAAACGGTTCGGGCCCGCCGTTGAGCACGCCGGAGAACTGGCGGCTGATCTTGTCGTTGGCGCGAAACAACGCATTGAGTTCCTCAGAGGGCCGCACATTCTGGCCGGTGTGATCGTAGGGTGGTTGCGATGAGCGTCCGGCGCGGGCCCGGGCGCTCAAGACATCGGCCCAGGCGGCTGCGATCGGGCCGGGCATTCCACCGCCCGTGGCGCTTGCCGCGGCGGCAAAGCGTTTTTCCTCCGCCTTGCTGATCTGAAGATCCGGCGAAAGCTTTTGGGTGGCGCTGACGAGCGATCGCACCGCAGCGTTGTCCGGCGCGCTCGAGAGCCGCGAAAAATTCGCGGCCGAAGGAGAGGATGGGAGGTCGGAATGGATCAGGACCTTGAGCTCCGAATGCCGCGACGGGTTCCATTGCCGCAGGGCCTCGCTGACCCGTGCCGGAGCGCCGGCTACAACGAAGCAGCTCTGCGCGGAAATGACACTGCCACTCAGGGCGGGGCCGTGCGCAACTTTCGGTTCGCCCTTCGCGAGATCGGCGATGTTGATGCCGCTGAAGACGGAGAAGCTGGCCATTTCGGCGGCGGGATCGGCGGCGGTCGCATTGGAAACTCCGAGAGCGACCAGACCCAGAAGAGAAAAAATTCGCATGAGTTTTTGGACGGCCCGGAAGCGCATTGCTTCACCAGTTTTCTTTTCCATTTTGGAATGTCTATTGGGTAGGCGCGGCGCACAAGCGCCTCTACGTTGATCTCGTCATGAGCGAACCGGCTATTTTTCTTGACCGCCTGAGCAAATCGTACGGCGACACGAAAGCCGTCCAGGACCTTTCGCTCACCATCGCTCCCGGCACGATCTTCGGGTTTCTCGGGGCGAACGGCGCCGGCAAGACAACGACCATCCGGATGCTGTGCGGCTTGGTTCATCCCACCAGCGGTCGCGCGCAAATCGCCGGACTCGATGTCTGGAGAGATCGGCACAGGGCGCGCGAGCAGTTTGGGTATGTCGCCCAACGATTCAGCCTTTATCGCGACCTGACCGTCGAGGAAAATATTCGTTTTTTTGGCGGCGCGAGTCGCGTGCCGGGAAACGAATTGCCGCTCCGCCTGGAGCGCCTCTTGAAATTGACCGACTTGGAAAAAAAACGGCGGGCGATGGCGGGCGAACTTTCCGGCGGGATGCGCCAGATGCTGGCCATGGCTTGCGCTCTTGTCCATGATCCGCCCCTCCTTTTTCTCGACGAACCGACTTCCGGCCTTGACCCGGTCCATCGCCAGCAGATCTGGGATTTGCTTTACGATCTGAGCAACCGGGGCATCACGATTTTTGTCACGACGCATTACATGGATGAGGCCGAGCGGTGCACCGAAGTGGGGTTCATCGAGGAAGGCCGGCTCCTGGCGAAGGCGCCGCCGCGCGGACTCAAGGAAAGTTTTCAGGCGAAGCTGCTCGAGATCGATGTGGAACCGGTGATGCCGGCGCTGGTTCGCCTGCGCGAGCTGCCGGGAATTCTCGGCGTCTCGCTCCGGAGCGGCAGCCTGCGCCTTTACGCCGCGAACCCGGAGAACCTGGTGAGTGAGTGGCAGACGCGATGGCCGTTCGACGATCTGCAATGGCGCGGCCACCGTTGGGTGGAACCGGACATGGAAGATGTCTTCACGGCCTACTCGCAGGGTTATGACACCCTGCTCAAACCCACATGAACCGCCGATCTTTCAGCGCGATCCTGAGCGTGGCTTACAAGGAATGTCTCCACATCCTTCGCGACCTGCGCGTCCTGGTCTTGCTGGTGATCCTGCCGCCGGCCTTCACGCTCGTGTTCGGCCTCGCCTTTGAAGCGGGCGAGATGAAGAACGTCCCCGCGCTCCTGATCAATCGCGATCAATCCGAAGGCTCCGAGAAATTTGTGAAACTGCTCCAGGACAATAAGACGTTCAGCTGGCAAATCCCGCCCGCCACGGTGACCGGCGAAGACGATCTGCTCGGCCACGGAGTGCAGGCGACATTGATTATTCCGCAGGGCTGGAGTGACAGCCTGGCCAACAACAATCCCATTCCGCTCCCCCTTTATCTCGACGGCAGCGACACGAATACCGCCGATCTCCTCGAAGGAAGTGTGCGAAAAACGCTGGCGGATTTTCAGCACGATGCGCTCGTGGACTTGATCGACACCCTGCCGGAAGAAGTCGTCGACCTCGGGAAGAAACTGCCGGTCCAAGTGCGGAACCGGTTTAGCTCCATGATGGAGCCCTGGAAAGCCGAACCGAAAATTCTCTACAACCCGAGAACGCGTTTCATCGATTACGTCGTGCCCGGCATCATCGGGCTGATTCTCCAGCTCATTACCGTCACGCTCATGGCGAGCACGCTCGCGCGCGAACGAGAGGCCGGTACCCTATTTCAATTGATGGTCACGGCGCTGCGCCGGCGCGAGATTGTGATCGGCAAGGTGCTGCCTTACCTGGCCATTTCCGTCGTCCTGATTCTCTTCATCATTTTGCTAACGGCCTGGTATTTCCAGGTCCAATTTCACAACCCGGCCGCGCTCGCGCTGATTTGTTTTTTGTTCCTGCTTTGCTCGCTCGGAATGGGCCTGCTGATCTCCGCGATCTCACGCACGCAAACGCAGGCGATCCAGTTCTCGGTCTTCTTCCTCCTGCCGGTCTTCGTTCTTTCCGGCGCGTTCGCTCCGCTGGAGCAATTGCCGAAGGCGATCCGCTACATCTCGGAATTATTTCCGCTCACCCATTTTTGCCGCGCCTTTCGGCTGGTGAATCTTTACCGCGCCGCGCCGCAATTCTACGCCTTCGATTTGGTCATGCTGTTCGCCGGCGTGGTGATCACGTTCGTCGGCGCGGTGTATTTGCTGAGACGAATCGAGCAGTAGATCGAAAACCTCCTGCTCCTGCTCATGATCGTGCTCCTGATCCTTTGAGTGATTCGCGCTGCCTCGGAAAGATCATGAGCAGGAGCATGATCAGGAGGAAAAAAACTCAGAACTTCGCCTTGAACTCGAGGCGCAGATACGGCGCGCCGTCGGCCTTGTAGCGAATACCGGCGCGATGGAAATCAAACTCGCGCCGGATCGCGTAGCCGCCGCCGAGATCGATCGCCACATTGTTGCACGGCGAATAGATGAAACCGCCGCCGGCCCGATACTCGGAATAATCCACTTCCGCGCCATTAAGCCGGCTGGGGACAATCGCGCTGTTTCGATCCGTCCGGAAAGCGCCGCCCTTGAATTCGCCGCCCGCCCAGAAATCGAACTTGTCGTTAGGCGAATAGATGACGCGAGGCTCGGGCAGGATACCCATGACTTTCCATCGGTTGTTTGGTTCCCAGATGATGCCGGCCAGCGGGAGAACCGGATATTTCCCTCGGAGGAAAGAAGCGTTCGCGCCCACAAACAAATACAGGTGGTCGGGCTGCAGAACGAAAATACGCCCGAGGGTGATTGGCGCATCGAAGGAGGCGCTGCCGAAATCGTCCTGGGTATAAAAACCCGGCTTCACCTGGAAGAAGGCACCCACGTCGTTATTGTGCATGTAATCTACGCCGATCACGGCCGCCACGCTTTGCAAATGATCCGGCACCGGCGCCCCGGTCGTCCCGAAATCGAAGCGGTCGTACTCGATCCCGAGATGGAGGTAGAGATGGCCGGTGAGGAAAAAACGATGCGCGTAGGCGAAAGAATTCGAGACGGCGTACTGGTCCCCAAAACTCCCTTTCCGATGGAGGTCACTTTCGAAAACGTAACTCGATTCCAGTTCGACGATGTCGAGCGAAACCACTTCGCTTTTCTTTTCGGTGACGGGTTGAAGCGTTGGCTCCCCCGCGCGGATAGCGCCGAACGAGGCCAGGAGCAGAATGCCGGCGAGGAGTGGAAGGCGCATTGTTAGTTTCATCCGCGGAGATCGTAGCTGAATCGGACGCCGGGACAAAACGGATTTGTGTGGTCGAACGATTTGTTGTTCAAAGGTCGCATGAAGAAGGCCATCGATCATCTCATGCGGAGCGATCCGCGCTTCGCCGCGCTCATCAGACGGACGAGACGATTCGACGTGGTGGCGAGCGAACTCGTCCGGCCGTTCGACGCGCTGGCGGAGTCGATCGCGTATCAGCAGCTCAGCGGCAAAGCCGCCGCCACGATCTGGGGCCGGGTCCGCGCGCTTTATCCGAAACGGAAATGGCTCGATCCGGCCCTGGTGTTGAAGACGCCGGACGAAAAACTGCGCGCCTGCGGGCTGTCGGGCAGCAAGACGGCCGCCCTAAAAGATCTCGCCGCCAAAACGCTCGACGGCACCGTGCCGAACCGCCGCGAATTGGTGCGGATGACCGATGAGGAGATCATCGAGCGGCTCACGAAAGTGCGCGGCATCGGGAGGTGGACCGTCGAGATGCTGCTCCTGTTCGAGCTCGGCCGGCTCGATGTCTGGCCGGTCGCTGATTACGGCGTGCAGAAAGGTTTCGCGAAAACCTTTGGCCGCAGAAAACTGCCGACCCCGAAGCAATTCGTAAAGATCGGCGAGAAATGGCGGCCGTATCGTTCGGTGGCCGCATGGTATTTCTGGCGCGCCATCGATGTTCCCGCGTCGGCGTCCGAAACGAAAACGAAAAGCCGGTTTGATTGAGCTGTAGCTGGGATCGGTGATCCCGGCAGAACGCGAAGGGGAGCCGGGGTCACCGACCCCGGCTACAACGCGCTCCAAAGATTGACTTCAATGACGTCGCTTCATAAAACGAGTTCATGCCGATGATCCATGTGGCGCGCGACGGGGCGAAGCTCGGGGAGTTTACACTCGAGCAAATCCAGGAAGGTCTGCGCACCGGTCAATTCCGGTCGACCGATTTAGGATGGCAACCGGGCATGGCGGACTGGCGGCCGCTCAGTGAGCTCGCTGGAGTCGCAGTACCTCCCGCCGCGGGCGCGATGCCCACGCTCCCGCTCGCTGCGGCGACCGGCGTTTATCCTTCTTCACCCGGCGCAGGTCTGCCGTGGGAACACCGCGCCCAGCTCGGCTTCGTGAAGGCGTGGTTCGATACCGTCAGCCTGTTGATCACCAAGCCGAGCGAAGCGTTCCTCATGATGCGCCCCGAGGGCGGCCTGACGGATCCGCTGCTCTTCGGTCTGATCGGCGGATGCGCGGGCGGCATCGTCTCGATTATTTTTCAGGGTCTTTTCCAAGCGATCCCGGGAATCGCCGGTCGCAACGATGCGTTTAATTCCCTGGGCATCGGGGTGGGGGTGATCCTCCTGATCTACGCGGTCCTGATGCCGTTGCTGGTAACGGTCGGCATGTTTATCGGAGCGGCCATTTTGCATCTCTGCCTGATGCTGGTCGGCGGCGCGAACCGGTCGTTTGAGACCACTTTTCGGGTCGTTGGTTTCACGGCGGGCGCGGCGAATTTGTTTTCCATGATTCCGTTCTGCGGCGGAATTATCGCGTTGGTTTATCATATCGTGCTGGAATGCATCGGCCTGAGCCGCGCCCACCCGACCACCACAGGCAAAGCACTCATGGCGATTTTTCTGCCGATGATTGTTTGTTGCGGACTGATCGTGCTGCTCGTGGTCGTGCTGGGTGGATTTGGAGCGGTCTTCAACCGCCAGCACTAAGCGCCCGGCCTGCCCGCGGATCGCGACAATGCGTTTAGTATGGCGCCGGATCCGCCCGGAGGACTTCAACCATGAGCTGATATGGCTGGTGGTGTCCCTGGCGGCGGCTATCGCCGGCGGCGTGTGGCTGACACTCGGTTTGCCCTGGCTGGCCTGTCCTTTCCGCGCCGCCACCGGTTATCCCTGCCTGACCTGCGGTGCCACCCGCTGCGCGATCGCGTTTTCCCACGCGCATCTGTCCATGGCGTGGTCCTGGAACCCGCTGGCGTTTCTCGCGCTTTGTGGCGTGGCGTTGTTCGATCTTTACGCAGTTGTGGTTTTGCTAACTCGGGGCCCGCGATTGCGCGTGATCGATTGGACGCGCGGCGAAAAGAACGCGGTGCGCGTCGCAGTGATTCTGGTGATTGCAGTGAACTGGGCGTATTTGGTGGCGCATCGAGCACAGTATTGACCCGATGCTCCTCGAAGCTCCAAACATCAAGCTCCAAGCTCCAGAGAAGCTCCAAACATCAAGCACCAACCACAACTCGCTGGCGTGTAATTTTGGAGCTTGGAATTTGGAGCTTCTTTGGTGCTTGGAGCTTGGTGCTTGGAGCTTCGGCGCAAGTCTCGGACACGTATTGATCACCGAGCGGGCCCCGGTGCCGGACTCACTTGCATCGCCGGCCTTCCCACATCGTCCTCCGGCGCGCCGCGATGGGCGGCGATGAACGCGCTCGGATCGATCCAGCCGCGCGTGTCATCCCGATAACCCGGGCCGATGAACGGCGTGGTGAACTCGCGCATCTCGAAATGAAGGTGCGCCCAGTAGATTCCGCCGGCGGTCCCGATCGTCGCGATCTGTTCGCCGCGATGCACCTTCTGCCTCCGCTCGACCAGAATGGTCTCGACGTGGCCGTAATAAGACTGCACGAATTTCCTGGCCCCATTTTCCTCGTAAGCATGGAGAACGATAATGACGTTGCCCCAGCCCGGGCCGGCTTCCTCCGCGAACAAGACTTCGCCATCTGCCACCGCGAAAACCGGATCGCCGAGGTCGCTGTTCTCGCCGCCGATTCCGTTCAGGTCGTCGCCCAGATGGCGATTCTGCGTGAACGGCTGGGCGTTGTAGGCGAACCCGCCGTTCTCGTTCCCGATCGGGAAATCGAAACGCGCGGCGGTCGGCAATCTCGCGAGTAAAATCGGCGACGCGATTTGAAACGCCGGAGAAATCTTCGGCGGTCGGCGAAGTTCCGGCCCGAGACGAAAGAAGAGGCCACCCCCGACTGCGATCAGAAAAATTAAGATCAGAAACGCCCAGCGCCCCGCTGTTCTTCCCTTGCTCGTGCTTGTCTTCATCTTTACGGTCGCGCGATGCGCATTCTGGTCACGGGCGGAGCGGGCTTCATCGGCTCGCACCTTGTCGAGAAATTACTCGCGACCGGCCACGAAGTCTCAATTCTCGACGACTTCAACGATTTTTACGACCCGCAAATCAAACGCGCCAACGTCGCGCAGGTGGCGGGCGAGGTTGCTATCCATCGGATCGATTTGCGCGACAGCGCCGCGGTGAACCTGCTCTTTCACCGCGAAAAATTTGACGGGATCGCGCATCTGGCCGCGCGCGCCGGAGTGCGGCCGTCGATCAGCCAGCCGCAGCTTTACTACGACACGAACGTCAGCGGAACTTTGCATCTGCTCGAGGCCGCGCGGATCACCGGCATCGAGCGCTTCATCTTTGCCTCCAGTTCGTCGGTTTACGGCATCTGCAAAACGGTGCCGTTCTCGGAAGATATTCATCTCACCCAGACGATCAGTCCGTATGCCGCAACGAAAGTGGCAGGCGAATTCCTTTGCTCGACCTACTCGCACCTTTACAAAATGCGGGTCGTCGCGCTGCGCTTCTTCACGGTCTACGGCGCCCGGCAACGGCCCGATCTGGCGATCCATCAGTTCACTCGGAAAATTCATGCCGGCCAGCCGATCGACCAGTTCGGCGACGGCACGACACGGCGCGATTACACTTACATCGACGACATCATTCAGGGGGTAATGGCCGCATTCGATTACAACGGCCCAATGTTCGATCTCTTCAATCTCGGCGAAAGCGAAACGATCGAATTAAAGGACCTGATCGCGGCGATTGAGAAGGCGCTGGGGAAGAAGGCGAAGGTCAACCAGTTGCCCGAACAGCCGGGCGATGTGCCGCTGACCTGCGCGGATATTTCGAAAGCGCGGAAGCTATTGAATTACAATCCGACGACGCCGTTGAGCGTAGGGCTGCCGAAGTTCGTGGATTGGTTTTTGGGTGGATCGAGCGCTCCGCGCTCGATGCCTTGATCTCATCGCTTCGCAGCCATTCTCTCATCGCGCGACGGAGCGCGCGATCCACCTCTTGCATTCGCGCCCTCTACCCTCCATAATTCTTCGCAGATGTCGGGAATGTTCTTCGTTAACCCGGGCGTTCGCTTTTCACGACGAGACAGAGTTTGCCTGAGCCGAGTTCGATCGGTCCTGTTTCGCCGGTTCATTGATGATGCGGGCCGCCGTTGCTTGCGATTGGGTTCCCGCGTCTACGAGGCGGAGTTTCCGTTGGCGCGGCTGATTGTTTACCGGTTCATGCTCTTTTTAGAGCGCATGGTTTCGGGTTCCCGCGCCACGGACTGTGCATCCAACGATGCGCTTCGCCCATTTAACAATTGGGTAAAACCTGAGGATCAATATGGCATCTCAATCATCGGGGAGAAACGGCCGGCGTCCGCGCGGCGGCTCCCGCAGAAGGGGCGACAATCGCCCGCGCCGCCAGAACGCGCCTATGCGCGCACCGGCGAAGAAATCGCTCCTGCAGCGAATCATGGACCTTTTCACTGGCGGCGGAAAGCCGGCGGCGAGACCGGTGCAGCAACAATCACAGCCCGCGCGCAACAATGGTGCGGAACTGACGCGGTCTTCGCGTAAACCGGAAGCGGTCGAAGTCACGACGCCCCGGCTTTACGTCGGGAACCTGTCGTTCGACGCGTCGGAGAGCGACCTGTTCGAGCTCTTCAATGGCGTTGGCGCAGTCCAGAACGCGGAGGTCGTCACCTACCGGCACAACCAGCGCTCGAAAGGGTTCGCCTTCGTCCAGATGAATACCGTCGACGAAGCGAAACGCGCCGTAGAGGAGTTGCATGATAAGGAATTCCTCGGCCGGAAGCTGGTCGTGAGCGGTGCGAAATCGAGCGAGCATCATTCGGTCGAGTAACGAGTCGTTGCTTTGCAAAACCGGGAGACAAGGTGGTTGCCACCGGTCTCCCGGTTTTTTTTGTTTCTTTGTAGGGCGTCTGTGTCAGACGCCATGAACGATCGACCCCGCCCGAGGCGTTTCACAGAAACGCCCTACAATTAAAGAAATGAAGCGCGTCTTCTTCATCGTCGGGCCAACTGCGGTTGGAAAGTCGGAGGTTGCAGCCGCCGTTGCCCAGCGACTCGGCGCGGAAGTCGTCAGCGCCGATGCCTTCCAGATTTATCGTGGACTGGATCTGCTCACGGCGAAACCGGAACCGGCGACCCTGGCGAAAGCGCCGCATCATTTGATCGGCGCCGTTGCCCTGAGCGAAGAGATGAACGCGGAAAAATACCGCGCAATGGCGGAAGAGATTATCGCCCGCGATAAACCAGTGATCGTCGTTGGCGGAACCGGCCTCTACGTCAAAGCGCTGACGCACGGACTGGCGACACTTCCGGGCGCGAATTCAAAACTGCGTGAGAAATTGGAACGCACGACGAGCGAAGAATTATTTCGAAGCTTGTCCGCCCTCGATCCCGATGGCGCGGCGAAGGTCGATCGGCAGAACCGCCGTCGACTGATCCGGGCAGTCGAAGTTTGCCTTCTGACCGGCAAGCCATTTTCCTCGCAGCGGATCGAGTGGAGCCAGGCGCTGACGGAGAATGGAGTGCTCGCCGCCCGCGAACGAACCGAGCTCTACGCGCGGATCAACCGGCGCGTGGAAGAAATGTTCGCCGCGGGTGTTGTCGAAGAAGTTCGCGCCGTAAAAAATCTCGGACCGACCGCGGAAAAAACACTGGGTCTCTGCGAAATCCGTGCCCTCCTTGCCGGTGAAGTTTCCCAGGCCGAATGCATCGCGAAGATCCAGCAGGCCACTCGCCGCTATGCCAAAAGGCAGTTGACCTGGTTCCAGCGGCAAAGTAATTTTGCATCGCTGAACCTTTCCGCGCACCGCCCTGCTGAAGCTGTCGAGCTCATCTCGCAAAGTGCGTCGCGCGTTTTCGCCCGTGGATGATTGACGTTCGCCCCAAGAAAAACCAGGAGCGTG
>JBEEHI010000232.1:0-15211 GCA_041167305.1 Verrucomicrobiota bacterium | reverse complement strand
GTTTTGCCTCGTTATAGCCTGCTGGGCGGCGATTTATCTCCCGGGTCTCGGTTCGCTGGAAATCAAAGGGGAAGAAGGCCGGCGGATTCTTCCGGCCGTCACCATGCTCGACACCGGCAACTACCTGGTCCCGCAAGTGGGGAGCGAACCGTATTTCCGGAAGCCGCCGCTGGTGAACTGGCTGGTCGCGGCGTCGTTCAAGATCACCGGAGCGCGTAACGAATGGACCGCGCGTTTGCCGTCCGTCCTGTGCGTCCTTGCTGTGGCACTCGCGTTTCTCACGGTAGCGCGGCGTTCTCTCGGCCCGAACGGATCGCTCTTCGCCGCGCTGATCTGGCTCGCCAACTTCGGAATGATCGAGAAAGGCCGGTTGATTGAGATCGAAGCGCTCTACGTTTCGCTTTTTGGCCTGGCTTTTATTTTCTGGCTCAGCGGGTGGCAGCAGCGGCGATCAAGCTGGCTTACCTGGATAGTGCCCTGGATTTTTCTCGGGCTTGGGCTGCTCGCGAAGGGCCCCCTGCATCTGCTCTTCTTCTATTTCGTGGTGGCGGCCGTGCTCTATCGCGAGGGCGAACTCCGAAAGCTGTTCAGTATCCCTCATTTCGCCGGCCTTCTAATAATGACAGGCATCTTCGCGGCCTGGGCGATTCCTTATTGGCTGGCCATGCGAGATGCAAACGTGGCGCAGAATTGGTCTGCGCAATTGACCGGCCGCCTGACCGGTGATGATTTCAAACTCGGGAGCTGGCTCCTCAATATCCCGCGAGGTCTCGCCTATTTCCTGCCCTGGACCTTGTTGCTGCCGTTGGTGGCGAAAGCGAAATGGGCGACGAATTCCGACCGCAACGTCGCCCTTGCGCTTGGATGGGCAGCGGCCGTGTCGTTTCTGCTCGTGAATTTGCTTCCCGGCGCATTGCCGCGCTACTCCATGCCCGCGTTGGTGCCGGCCTGCTGGCTGATGGCGATGACGCTGGCGGCGGAGGAAGTGCGATGGCGAGGCAAGCTCGTTGAGTCCAGGACTCGCCTCCGGTGGGTGCTTTCGACCGCGATTGCCGCGAGCGTTCTGTTATGTGTCTATGCCGTCGCGGTCGTGCCCTCCTTGCAACGGCGTTCGAAAGTGAAACCGATCGCTGCGCAAATCGATCAGCGCGTTCCTGAATCCGAGCGGCTCTATGCCCTCGACCCGGACTTTCAGCCGTTTCTTTTTTACGTGCGTTCACGTCTCGTCTACGTGAACCGGCTCGAGGAAGTGCCGGCCAGCGCGCGCTACTTGCTGGTCCAGCCCGAGCGCGAGCGTGAAGTCATGGAAAGCCAGCGCTGGTCGCCGTTGCACGCGCGGCCGATCGAGCGGATCACCGATTATCGAAAGCGCACCATCATCCTGGCCAGGGTGGGGGACGAGTAATTGGAGCCGGCACGCCCTCGTGCCGGAGCGGTGCGGCGTGTTTCCCCAACGGCACGAGGGCGCGCCGTCTCCAATCGTTTGACAACTCCGCCAACCCGGGATTCGTTAGCACGCTAATCAATTTGCCGGACATGCCTCTACCAAACATTAACGAGCTCGGTCTTGTCCTTTTCGGCACGGCGCGCGCCTGGCGCACGAAGCTCGATCAGCGCCTGCGCCCCCTCGGGTTGAGCCAGGGAAAATGGCGGACGCTCATGCATCTGTCCCAGGGAGGAAACAAACTTACCCAAAAGGAAATCGCCGAACACATGGGGATTGAAGGACCGACGCTCGCGGGATTGCTCGACCGCCTGCAGGACGACGGCTGGATCGAGCGCCGCGGGTCTGCAGAGGATCGGCGCTGCAAGACGGTCCATCTCCAGCGCCGCTCGAAATCCGTGCTCGATAAAATTTTCAACACTGCCCACGACTTGCGCGCCGAGCTGATCGAGGATATTCCGCAGCGTGACCTCGAGACTTGCATTCGAGTCCTCAGCCAGATCCGCGCAAAGGCCGAGCAGCCGGCGACGAACGGCGCGGGCAACGGTCATCGCGAACTGCGCAATAGAACCCGCTTATCATGACCACAATGGCTAAAGCCAATATCGTCACGCGCGCCGCAGTCGGAAAACTCGAGCATCGGTTCGGGCGCAAAAAACTTTACTGGGGTGGCGGCCTGATTGTTTTGGTGGCGTTGCTCCTCACTCTGCGGACCATCGCGAACCGCCCGCCGCCGAGGGTTGCCCCGGGACCGAGACCGGTGACGACGGCGAAGGTGGTCACCCAGGATGTGCCGTTGTATCTCGACGAAATCGGGTCGACGGCCGCCTACGAAACGGTGCAGATCCAGGCGCAAGTGAGCGGCCAAATCATTTCCCGCGAATTCAAGGACGGCGCGGACGTGAAGAAGGGCGACCTGCTTTTCCAGATCGATCCGAAACCGTATGAAGCGGCCCTGAAGAGTGCCCAGGCGGATTTGGCGTTGAATCAGGCGACGCTGAAACGTCAGATTGAACTGCGCGCCAAGAACGTCACCGCCAGCCAGGAATTTGACACGGCCCAGGCCAACGCGCAGCGATCGGAGGCCGCGGTCGCGGCGGCGCAGGTGAACCTCGATCGCTGCTACATCAAGTCGCCGATCGATGGCCGCGCGGGTTTGCGGAACGTCGACGCCGGGAACGTGGTCGGGCCCGGCGGCACCACGCCGCTGCTCACCATCATGGGAATGGACCCGATCTACACCGACTTCACCGTGGCGGAGCCAGACCTTCCACTCGTTAGGCGGTACCTCACCAACCCAAACTTGAAGGTCGTAACCGATGCGCAGGACGACAACGTCGAGCCGCGCTCAGGCAGCCTCTACTTTATCGACAATGCCGTGCAACCCGGCGCGGGCACGGTCAAGCTGCGCGGAATGACACCGAACGCCGATCGCGCGCTTTGGCCATCGCAGTTCGTGAAGGTGCGCCTGATCCTGGACGTGTTGAAGGACGCGAAGCTTGTTCCCGGCAGCGCCGTCCAGATCGGTCAAAACGGTCCCTATGTTTTCGTCGTTAAACCCGATTCATCCCTCGAGCTGCGGCAGGTAAAACCTGGACAGTCGCAGGGCGATCTCACGGTGATCACCGATGGCGTCCAGCCCGGTGAGACAGTTGTCGTTTCGGGTCAGCTGCAACTATCGCCGGGCATGAAAGTGAATCCGACCGCGTCCGGTCCGAATAACGGCGAAAAACCCGGGCAGGCGAACGCGACTCATTAGGCCAATGCGAGACGACGACGGCCACAACGAAGAAAAGGCTGCGCCCGGCGAGCCGGACCCGCAGAACGGCGGCGTTGCTGCTGGAAAAACGAAGGGCAAACTCGTCCAGTTCTCCTCCGGTCTGTCGAAGCCGTTTATCGAGCGGCCGGTAATGACGATGCTGTTGACGGCGTCGCTCATCGTCTTCGGCATCCTTACCTTCAAGCTGTTGGCCGTGAACGATCTTCCGGCCGTCGATTACCCGGTCATATCGGTGAGCGCGAGTTACCCGGGGGCGAACCCGGAGACGATGGCTAATACCATCGCGACGCCGCTCGAAAAACAATTCACCCAGATTCCCGGGCTCACGCTCACGACCAGCTCGAGCACCCAGGGTTCCACGAACATCACCCTTCAGTTCGATCTCGAGAAAAGCATTATCGACGCTTCGACTGACGTGCAGGCTGCCATCCAGCGGGCCGGTGGCCAGTTGCCTAACGACCTGCCGCAACAGCCGCAATTCCAAAAGAGCAACCCGAACGACCAGCCGGTCATGTACATCGCCCTGACGAGCGATACTTTGAGCGACGGCGACCTTTACAAATACGCCACCTCGCAGGTCCAGCAGCGCATCAACATCGTGCCCGGGGTATCCCAGGTGCAGATCTTCGGCGTGAAGAGCGCGATCCGGATCAAAGTGGATCCTTCCGCTCTGTCATCGCGCAACATCACTCTCGACGAGCTTTCGACCGCGGTTCGAGCCGGCACCTCTTATTCGGGCGCGGGTCAGTTTGATGGCAAGAACAGTTCGCTGGTCCTCCGGCCGAATGGCCAGATCGCGGACGCCGAAGGCTACCGGAATCTGATCGTTGCGCGGGGAAAGGACGGGGCGCCTATTTTCCTCCGCGATGTCGCCCGCGTCATCGACAGCGTGCAGGACGAACGCCTCTCCCGTCATTTCTATGCCCGGGGATTTAATCCGCCAGCCTCGGTCATCGTGCTCGCGGTTTCGCGCCAGGCGGGAGCAAACGCCGTCGCGGTTGCGCAATCGATTAACGATCTCATCCCGCAAATGCGTCTCGAGCTGCCGGGGTCGATCAATCTGATCCCGACCTTCGATCGCTCCCTGAGCATCGTGCATTCCGTTTCGGATGTGCAGGCCACGCTCTTCATCGCGTTCGTGCTCGTCGTGCTCGTCATCTTCGTTTTCCTTGGACGCGCCCGGGACACCCTCATCCCGGTGGTGGCCTTGCCGTTGTCGATCCTGCTGACGTTCCTCGTCATGTGGGCGCTCAATTATTCGATCAACAACCTGACCCTCATGGCGCTCACCCTGGCCATCGGGTTCCTGGTCGATGACGCGATTGTCTTTCTCGAAAACGTTGTCCGGCGCGCCGAGCACGGTGAGTCGATCTATCGGGCGACGCTGAACAGCGCCGGGGAAATATCGTTCACGATTCTCTCGATGACGTTATCGCTGGCGGCCGTGTTCATTCCACTCGCCTTCATGCCGGGACTGCTCGGCCGCATTTTCCGTGAGTTTGCCATCACGATCATCGTCGCGATTTTCGCGTCCGGCCTCATCTCACTCACCCTCACGCCGCTCATGTGCGCGCGGCTCCTGCGCGAGCACCAGCCTGGAGAACGCCGCACCTGGATGGAGCGTTTCACGAACAGTTTTTTCCAGCCCGTGTTGCGTTTCTATGGCCGCACCCTCGATTGGTTCCTCGATCATGGCTGGATCGCAGTGCCGATCCTGATCGCCTGCGCGGTCGGCGTTTGGTTCTTCTTTACCTCGCTGCCCTTCACGCTTTTGCCGACGGGCGACAGCGGCGTGATTCGGGGCGCCTTGCTCATGCAGGAAGGAACATCGCCGCAGCAGCAGCGGGAGATGCAGGACAAGCTCGATCCCATTCTCCAGGCGAACCCGGCGGTCGATAAATACTTCACCGTTGCCGGAAGCGGACGGGCCGGCTCCTCCGGCATTTTCACGGTCCTCTTTCTCAAGGACGCAAAGGATCGCCACCCGATCGAGGACGTCGCCGCGGAGTTGCGCAAGTCCTTCAATAACCTCCCAGGAGTTTTTGCGACCCTGAACCCGCAGCCCGTGCTCCAGATCAACATCGGCGCGACCGGCAGCCAGTTCGGACGTTACAGTTATTCGATCAGCGGAATCGATCCGGACGAAGTGTATGCCGCGGCGGACGCGCTCGGCGAAAAACTCAAAAACTACGAAGGCTTCGCCGCGCCGCCGCGTTCCAACCTGTTTCGCAACCAACCGAACCTTGATATCGATATCGACCGGGAGCGGGCCAGCTCCTACGGCGTTTCGATCTCGAAAATCCAGAGCCTGCTGCGCGCCGCCTATTCGCAAAATTACGTCTATCTGATCAAGCAGCCGGACGATCAGTACCAGGTCATTCTCGAAGTAGACGACGCTGATCGCTCCCGTCCTGAGAATCTGAGCCAGCTTTACGTGCGGCCTGACGGCAAAGACACGCTCATTCCCATTCGCACCCTTACCAAGTCGGTTACCAAGCTCGGCCTGCAGGCGGTCAACCACTTGAATCAGTTTACGACCGTGACGTTTGGTTTCGACACCAAGCCGAACGCTGCACTCGGGGACGTAACCAACTTCATTGAAAAGACGGCGGCCGAGGTGTTGCCGCCAACCGTCAAAGGCGAAATGCAGGGCGAAGGTCTCGTCCTGCAACAGCTCTTCGGGGCGCTGCCATTCCTCATTCTCGCCGCCATCTTCGTCATGTATGTGATCCTCGGCATTCTCTACGAGAGCTATGTCCATCCGATCACCGTGCTCTCCACCTTGTTCCCCGCCGTTGTTGGGGGGTTGCTGACGCTCTGGCTCTTCAACTCAACCCTCTCGCTGTACTCGGTTATCGGTTTGTTCCTTCTGATGGGCATCGTGAAGAAGAACGGCATCATGATCGTGGACTTCGCCTTGCATCGGCTCGATGAAGGCTACGACCTGCGGAGCGCCATTCACGAGGCGAGCGTCGAACGTTTCCGCCCCATTATCATGACGACGCTGGCCGCCTTGATGGGCGCTGTCCCGCTCGCGCTCGGCTACGGCGCCGATGGTTCGTCGCGCCGGCCGCTAGGTTTGGTCATCGTCGGCGGATTGATCATTTCGCAGTTGATTACGCTTTATATCACCCCCGTGATTTACCTGGCCCTCGAATGGTTCCAGGAGAACGTCCTCGATCGCGTGCCCTTTCTCCGCAGCGGCCACATGCATCACGAAGCCGACGGCCAAAAGCACGTGCCGGACAAAGCGCCCGCTCCCGCCGGCGCGGCTTGAGTTCCTGATGCGTTTGAGCCCCTGCGTTTCCCCCGCCGAATGATGAAATCTGCCGAGATTCACAGACTGACCCCTTTTGCCACCTCCAGATGAAAATATTTTCTCTACTGCTTTGTATTATTCTCGTCGCGTCAGCACGCGCGCAGTCCCTGCGGCTGATCCTCGTGCCACAGCAGATTGAAGTTTCACCTGCCGCGTCGGGGATGAAGTTCGACCTTTTCTTATACAATGCCGGCGACTCAGCGCACACAGTACCATCGCTGGAAGAGTTTCGTGCGTTTTATACTACATACCATCACGCGAATTCGGATTCAAAGTCGGGGACTGAGATTCGCGCGTTTAACCATCCGATCAAGGACCACACGCTAAAGGCACAAAGGGTCGATCACACCATCATTGAAATCGATCTTTCGTCGGAAGACGGAGACTATATCGAGCTACGAGTGGCAATCGGTCACGACGAACGTACGCTGACAAGCAATTCGGTGTTACTTCTTTGCCATCCAGTAAGTGCCTCGCCTACTGAAAAGCCACAATCACCCAAAGCCGACGTCACACCCAAGTAGTCTGCTCAGCAGGCATGGAGCGCAGGGAAGGACTGAACAGGGGTCAGAGTGGGGTTGCCCTGATTTGACGGACAGAAGGCGGCAGGCGGGGTCAGTCCTCAAGATCGCAAGATCGAAAGGGAGTCCAAGAAAGGGGTCAGAGCTAAGTATTGACACAGACTTTTTGTGATCTGGGCCTGCCGACGGAAACTCGCGTTCCTCGGGAACGCCGCTTCGGTTATCTGACTTTCGAAACGCGGATGGCGCCGCCGCCGGCGATATACATGCGGTAACCGAAGCCGGCTTTGATGATGATGACCGGCGGTGAATCGATCTTCGGAAAGTAAGCGTTGTCGAATTGCGACTGGGCCCAGCGCTGGCCGTTCTCCAGGGTAAAGACTGTCCGGCCGGTGTAACCGGTAAACGGTCCCACGATCCGGCTCTGGATCACCTCGGGGGCCGAGACCTTGTTTTCATGGACGGCTTTGTCGACCGCGGTGGTCGCCACTTTTTCGTTGCTGACCGCAACATAGTTCTTGATGAACTCGTCGAGCTTGGCGCGCTCCGCTGGCTCGAGCTTCGATAATCCGGCGGCCTCGTATTGTTCCGTGGTCATGGCCTTCTGCACGCCGGGGAAAGCCGGGTTTTCCGGCTCGGCCGCCGGCAATGACACGAGCGAGAGGAATAGAGGACAAAGGAACGAAACGATTCTTTTCATAACGAGAAGGCTTCTACTCGACTCATTACGAGCGGCAATGTCAAAGGCAAAACGCTTCTGGGATGATTCTCGAAATCCGAATATCGAAATCCGAAACAAACTCGAATCATCGAAATGGCGGAATGATCAAGATGGGAGCTGTTTCGAATTTCCTCCTCGAACATTTGGTATTGTTTCGAGCTTCGAGCTTCGGATTTCGAGTTTTCCGACCCCGAAAGCTTTCGCGGGTCGTCTACTTGAGATTGTAAATTTCGACCAGGCCGATGCCGGAGCCGCCGTTCTTCCCGGCGAGGATGGCAGTGAATTGCCCAGGGGGCAGCGAAGTGAAGATACCCGACTCCTTCGGATTCGCCGGCGCCAGGCCGTTCGCAGTCAGGAGCGCAGCGGACGCGGGATCATCGGTCCAATTGTCATTTGCCACCAGGGTCGTCCCGTTGGCGTCACGCAATTCCAGGGTGGGATCAGCGAGGACATTGTTCAAACCGAACTGGCTGAGCGATGGTCCCAGGCCGCGCAAGGCAATGCGCGCGTTCGCCTGGCTGCCTCCAAGGATGAAGCCGCCAATCATGACGTTGTTGCCGGCCTGGACGAAGCCGCGGGTGCTGATTTGGTCGAGTTGCGAATCGGAGCCCTGGTTGCCATCATACACTTCGATCAGGCCGACTCCCGAGGTGTTGTTGTTGCCGCTGAGAATGGCGGTGTAAGCCGCCGGCACCAGGGTGGAGAGAATGACCGATTCGCGGTCGTCTCCCGGCTGGAAGACGGTGCCCTCGATCTGGCTGCGCTGGCTATCCTTCCAGTTGTCGTTCCTTATGATCAGGGAGCCATTCGGAGCGTGTAACTCCAGAACCGGATCCGGGAGCACGCCATTGATGCCAAAGGCGCCGAGTGATGGACCCATGCCGCGGAGGATAACCGCTTTGTTAGTAACACCGGTAATGATGTAACCGGCGATCATCGCGTTATCGCCGGTATCGACTCTGAGTCGCGTGGAAATATTGAGAGCTCGAGCCGGGCTGGGTGAAGGGCTTGGCGTTGGTGTCGGAGTTGTTACGGGCGTGGCCGTCGCGGTAGCGGTTGGAGTTGCAGTTGCGGTAGCCGTTGGAGTTGCAGTAGCTATCGGAGTTGCCGTTGCCGTTGCGGTGGCAGTCGGAGTTGCGGTAGCTGTCGGAGCTACCGTTGCCGTCGCGGTAGCAGTCGGAGTTGACGTTGCCGTCGCGGTAGCTGTCGGAGCTACCGTTGCCGTTGCGGTAGCGGTCGGAGTTGACGTTGCCGTCGCGGTAGCGGTTGGAGCTACGGTTGCCGTTGCGGTAGCGGTCGGAGTTGACGTCGCCGTCGCGGTAGCTGTCGGAGCTACGGTTGCCGTTGCGGTAGCGGTCGGAGTTGACGTTGCCGTCGCGGTAGCTGTCGGAGCTACCGTTGCAGTCGCGGTAGCGGTCGGAGTTGACGTTGCAGTGGCGGTAGCCGTCGGAGCTATCGTTGCCGTCGCGGTAGCTGTAGGAGCTACCGTTGCCGTCGCGGTGGCACTTGGAGTTGCCGTTGCCGTTGCAGTCGGAGTCGCCGTTGCCGTAGCTGTTGGTGTGGCGGTCGGGGTCGCGGTTGGCGTCGGGGTGGGGGAAACGGAACCGGAGGTAATCGTGAAGTTTGTGTCCGAGATATCGAAGAAGATGTTGCCCACGGCTTCGACCTTGATCCGCGCTGTGGTGGTGGGCATGTCGGGAATCAGGATGGACTCCGCGCCGTCGTTAGGAGTGCTCGCTGCCAGGATGGTGGGGAATGTGTTGCCTCCATCGGTGGAGAGAGAAATCTTCACGTTCGCCGCGCTCACTGGGGCGGCCGTTGTTCCGTTAACATTCCAGGTCACGTTCAAGTTAGTAAGGACCTGGACGCTGACGGCGCTGTTCGGAGCGGTAACAGCGAACGGTCCGGCCGTGCCATTGACGGTGACAACGGATGTCGCGGTATTGATTCCACCCGCGTTGGCGCGATTGTCGCGCGCCACCACCTGAAACGTCATGGTGCGGGCAATCGCCGGCAGCAGTTCGCCAGTCAGGTATATGCCGGCCGTGGCTGGAGGGACATTGGCATTATTCAAAATGTATTCGAGAGAGGGGAACGTCCGGGTTCCCCCGACCGTCGGCACGTAAGGGCGAAAGATGGGGCGCGCCGTCCCGTCTGCATCCGTATTGGGAACCGCCGTCGTGCCGGTGGTCCCGCCGGTATCAAACTCTTCCCAGTCGTAGGTGATGGAATCGCCATTGATGTCGGTGGCGGACGCGGTCAACGAGAAGGGCGTATTTTTTGGGATCGTGAAATTTCCCGGTCCAGTAACAACCGGGGCGGTGTTGCCGGTAGCGGAGGCCACGGCGCAGGTGTTGCCATTGCCGGTCTGGCTGTAGGCGACAATCGCCTGGAGGCTGTCAACGTGGAAGGTATCGATGCTGTGGGCCGCCATATCCTGCGTGCCGCAGATTCCAGCGTAGGCCATGATGGTAATGCCGCTGCCCGGCTCATAGGAGTGCGTAGCGGAACGATTACCGCCTCCGCAACTGCCGACCGTCCCATTGAAAGTGTGATTGGCGCCCCATTGGTGTCCCATCTCATGCGCTACGTAATCAATGGCAAACGCATCGCCCACGGGGTTCGTTAGGCCGGTTACGCCCCCCGCCTTGCTTGAACCGCAGGGAACACCGAGGTTGGCGACGCCGCCACCACCAGTACTGAAGACGTGACCTATGTCGTAGTTGGCCGTACCGATAACGTTATTGCACGTTGTCTGATTCTGACCCAGCATGGTCGAGCCGTTGCTATTAGTGTAGGGATCGTTTGCCGTGGTGCAGGTGCCGCCGGTGCAGCTCGTGTTATCAGCCGCGTAAGTTATGAGATTGTTGTTGGCCACGATATTCATGTGAATGGCGACGTCCCGCTCATAAACGCCGTTCACCCGGTTCATGATCAAAACTTCGGCTGCCAGCGCGCCTGAGACGGTGTTGCTGCCCACCGCCGTGGCATATTCAACCGTGCACGCCAGGGCGAGGCGGTAGGTTCGCAAGGTCGTCCCGGAAGTGACGGCCGGCGCGTGAATATCATTGTCGGACAAGGCGGGCAGGTTGGGATCAACGAAATCGCACCGGAATGGCTGCGCGGTATTCGCGGCATCCTTTTTCCAATAGGTAATGTAGTCGGTGTCGTTTCCCTCCGCGTAAGGATCGATCAAGACCGTGCCGGAAGGCGACAGCACGATGGCGTGGAACCCAGCCGGCAACCAATCGAAGCGCGCCGATGCCGTCGGGTCATCGATTCCCTGGGCGCGATAGGTCTTGTTAAGCTCCGGAAACTTGGCGGCCAGCCCCGGCTCGACAATGGGCGAGTGTTCGAAGCGAAACCGGGCCATCGTGCCATCGGGCATGGGCAAATAAATCATGGCCGGATTCTCCCTGGCCTCGCGAGTGAATTCCATCGGAGCGGAGTTCAGCGTCGGGATAAGGGCCGCCTTGTCTAACCGCACGGCGCGATAGATCGCCGGCACAATCAGGCGTTTTCCTCCCTGGGGCAGGGATGCGCCATCGAGATCGCGCCACATTTTCTTGTCGGGTTCGCCGGCCCCGAACGCGAGACTGAGACTAGCCAGCAACAGCAGAAACGTCGTTACGGCGGCTCCCGGTCTCGAGGCATGACAAGGGTTTACAGGAATCTTCACAACGTTGGATTTATGACCCGACAAGGATGGACCGCTAGCCGCAATCCCAGCGCAGCTTTCGACGACGGTCGAAGACTCGTTAGAACGTCGGGTGACGTGATTGCGCTAGTTCTTAACGGAGCGGCGAAGGTTGTGTCGAGAAAAATTCAACGCCTGCGCCCCGGTGCCTACTTGAGATTGTAAACCTCTACCAGGCCCAGGCCGACGCCGCCATTCTTCCCGGCGAGGATCGCGGTGAACTGTCCGGCAGGCAACGAGGTGAAGATACCGGATTCCTTCGGGTTCGAAAGTCCGAGACCATTGGCGGTCAACTGCGCCGCGGAGACGGAATCATCGGTCCAGTTGTCATTCGCCGCCAGGATGGCGCTGTTGGCGTCATGCAACTCCAGGGTGGGATCGGCCAGGACATTCTTTAATCCAAACTGGCTTAGCGATGGCCCAATGCCGCGCACGTTCACCGTCCTGGTGCCGGTCTCACCTTCCGCATAGCGAGAGGGTGGCGTTGGTTTCGCCGGACAGCTCCACGAAGAACGTCTCGTTAGGTTCGAACACCGTGTCCCCGCACGCACCTATTGTGATGGTTTGCGAGGTAGATCCGGTTCCAGTGGCCGGGAAAGTAGCGTTCCTGTCTGCGAAACGTAATCGATGCCTGGCCCGCAGGAAGCGCCACGGGTGGCCGGATTCGTAGAGCCGTCGGCACCCTCTCCCGGACGAAAAGTCTTTTGCTCGCAGCACTCCGCGTCTGGGAGCTGAAGCATCGGATCAGCGAGTAATTGTCGGAGTCGGCGTCTCGTATCGAACACAGGCGCCTACGTATCGTTACACAGGCGCCTACGTATCGCTACGGTACCGAAAGGCCAACATCGTGCTCGTATGAACGCATGAACATCGGCCGCAAGAATCGCATCCTTAGGTGCGTAAGAATTTCAGTCCTGGGAGTAACTCTCCTCGCCGCAAGTCTGCGCGGCGCTACGCTTGAACCCGTAGCTTCCTTGAATCAGTCGCTCACTGCCTTTCCCCAGGTTCGGCTTTCCAACGGAACGTTTTACGGCACGGATTTCGGCGGCTTCAACGGCGCTTTGGATCATGGCTCCGTTTTCAAACTGGCACCGGACGGCTCCCTCACCACGCTTTACCAGTTTCAAGCGGTAACGCCGGACGAAGCGAACCCCACCATTCTGATCGGCGCCGCGGACGGCAATCTCTACGGCGCGACCGCGCCAAGGGCCGTCGGTGATCTCAATGGGATGATCTTCAAACTGACGCCAGCAGGAGTTTTCACCCCTCTCTACCATTTCCAGGACGGGAAAGGGACTCACGCCATCACGCTGATTCAAGGAACGGACGGAAATTTCTATGGCACCGCCGCCGGCAACTCGAGCGGCGGTTTTTTCAATCACCCGGCGGACTTGCACAACCCAGGGATATTCTTCCGGCTGACATCAGCGGGCGTATTGACTGTCCTCTACACTTTCACTGGCGGTGCGGACGGAAGTTTTCCAAACGCGTTGATCCAGGGAGCGGACGGCAATTTTTACGGCAGCACTTTCTGCGGCCCGGAGACACCGCGCAATACTTTTTCCGGCTACGGGACGATCTTTAAACTCACGCCCACGGGCGCGCTGACAACTTTATACAGCTTTACGGGCGGGAATGACGGCGGCAATCCCGGCAAGATCATCCACGGCGCCGACGGCAATCTCTACGGAGTCGCTGATTACCCGACGACCAAGACGCTCTTCAAAGTCACGCCGGCTGGGGTGCGGAGCACCGTCTACAGCTTCACGCCCGCGAACGGCACCGGGCCGTCGCCCCTCACCCCAGGCACGGATGGAAATATCTACGGCACCACCCAGACGGGCGGCATCCCAAACGTTGGAACCGTTTTCCAATTCGATCCCGCTGGGCAAGTCACCACCTACATTTTCGATGGCGCCGCCACGGGTGGCAGTCCGAGCCAGCTTTTCGAGGGCGAGAACCACAATCTCTACGGAGCCGCTGCGACGGGAGGCGCTTCCAATCACGGGACCATTTTTCGGCTGAACATGGATCCTCCGCGGAACCTGCCAAACCTCTCGACCCGGTTGCAGGTGCTCACGAACGACAAAGTCCCCATCGGTGGATTCATCATCACCGGCACCGCTCCGAAAAAGATCATCATCCGCGGGATCGGTCCTTCGCTTTCTGGTGTTGGCGCCGTTCTCCAGAATCCGACCCTCGAGTTGCATCAGGGAAGCGTCATCCTCGCGGCGAACGATGACTGGAAAGAACATCAGGCGGAAGTGGAAGCGACGACGATTCCGCCGACGAACGATTTCGAGTCCGCCATCGTGACCACTCTCAATCCCGGCGCCTACACCGCCGTCCTCGCCGGAAAGGACAACGGCACGGGCGTCGGAGTTGTGGAAGTGTATGACCTCGCTCCATCTGCCAATTCAAACCTGGCGAACATCAGCACCCGCGGGTTCGTCGATTCCGGCTCTAACGTGATGATCGGGGGACTGATCGTCGATGGAGGCACCTTCGGCGGATTTGCCCGGGTGATTTTGCGTGCCATCGGACCCTCGCTCGCCGCCTCCGGCATCCAGGGTGTGTTGCAAGATCCGAGCCTCGAACTGCACGACGCCAGCGGCGCGATCATCGCCTCAAACGATAATTGGAAAACGCGTCCCGACGGCACCAGTCAGCAGGGCGAAATCGAAGCGACGTCCATCCCGCCCTCGAACGATGCCGAATCCGCTCTGGTCCAAAGTCTCCCGCCCGGAAATTACACCGCGATCGTGCGCAGCACCGCCAACACGAGCGGCATCGCGGTCTTGGAAGTCTACACGCTTCAGTAGCATCGAGCCGCCCGCGCGGATAACGCTGGATTTCCGTTCCGGCGCAGCGAAATATTCCCCGGGGGCGATTGGCGCGCCTAAGCGGCCTCGCCTATTTCAGATTGTAAACGTCAATCAACCCAATGCCGGTGGCCCCGTTCTTTCCGGCGAGAATGGCTCTTCCAATCTCTCCCATCCCATAGAGGGAGGACACGGAGGTCCTCCATCGATCACGGCGATTGCACGCGATAAACCTCAATCAGGCCAATGCCGATTCCACCATTCTTCCCTGCCAAAATCGCGGTGAACTGGCCCGGTGCCATCGTTGTGTAGATACCGGATTCCTTCGAATTCGACAGCGCCAATCCGTGGGCCGTAAGCTTCCCTGCGGATACAGGATCGCTCTGCCAATCGTCGTTCGAACCGAGGAGGGTTCCGTTGGAATTGCGCAGCTCCAGCGTCGGGTCCTCCAGGACGTTGCTCAACCCGACATTGCTCAGCGACGGTCCGATACCGCGGACGGCAATGTCGGTAGGAATACTGCCATTGCCCAGTGTAAATCCGGCTATCATTACGTCGTTCCCAGTCTGCACGAAACCGCGGGTGCTGAGATTCGCCAGCTCCGAGTCGGCGGCGATGTCAACATCGTACACCTCAACAGTCCCGACGCCCGTAGTGCCTCCCTTTCCGGTAAGCAGAGCCGTGTAATTGCCCGGCACCAATGTGGTCACAAGGGCGGATTCACGGTCGTCGCTCGGCTGGAGGCCCGTGGCCTCGATTTCAGCGCGTTGAGTGTCCTTCCAGTTGTCGTTCTGCTGGGGCAAGGTTCCGCTCGAACTGCGTAACTCCAGGGTTGGATCAGCGAGGAAATCGGTAATGCCGAAGCCGGCCAGCGACGGCCCGAGTCCGCGTATCACTACTTTCTTGG
>JBEEHI010000231.1:0-4720 GCA_041167305.1 Verrucomicrobiota bacterium | reverse complement strand
CCGAAACCGAGCGGGCTGACGATCCCGGCCGCCACGACGGCGACGCGAGCGCCGTTTGCAGGCCGGGATGAAGAGGAAAAATCGGGCATTTTCAGGAGGGGCAAACCGCCCCGGATTCTAGTTGCTTTCGCTGGCAAAAGCCTCTACTAATCACGCCGAAAAGAAAACGGAAGCTCGGTGCGTTGGTAGATTGTCAGTTGAGTTTTTTCAGTGGCGATTTGAAATCCGATGAGCGGGAACAGTGGCCAAGCGGCGTTTTCCTCAGTTAACTCAGATGGGCACTAAATTATACGTAGGAAATCTTTCCTTCAACACCACCGAGACCGATCTCCAGGATATGTTCGCCGGCGTCGGCCCTGTTCAGGAAGTCACGTTGATGCAGGATAAGTTCACCGGTAAATCGCGCGGCTTTGCGTTCGTCACGATGACGAGCGAAGCGGATGCGCAGAAGGCAATCACCGATTTCAATGGCAAGACCGTCGAGGGTCGCCCGTTGACCGTCAACGAAGCGCGTCCACGCGAAGCGCGTCCGCCGGGAGGCGGTCGTAGTGGCGGCGGCGGCTACGGCGGTGGTGGTGGCGGCTACGGCGGTGGCGGCGGAGGCGGCGGCTATGGCGGTGGCGGCGGTGGTGGTGGCTACGGTGGCGGACGTCGCGACAGCGGCGGAGGCAACCGGCGCGGCCGCTAAACCCAACGCGCCTCAGCGCACTTGATTCAGGCAGGGCGCGATCGCTAATTGGGGCGGTCCGCCCTTCGGGATGAAGTTTACCCATAAGCTCGCGAAGCTCGCGCAGCCGCTGATGTATCGGCGGGCCTGGCGCCGGGCCGAGCGCGTCATTCATCCAGTCCCGCTCGACCCGATCTACGCCCGGATCGATCAGAAGAAACTGGCCGCGATCCAGGCGCAGTACGCCGGGTCGAGCGAGCATTACGCGAAATATGCCGATGTCCGACGTTGGTTGCGGCTGAACATCGTTCGCGCGCAGGACCTGAAGCTGCATCGTTGCGGCCCGACGTCAGTCCTCGATCTGGGCTGCGGCGGCGGCTTTTTTCTCTTCGTTCTCCAGCAGCTCGGGCACACCTGCCTGGGTTTGGATATCGATGAATTTCCGCTGTTCACCCAGTTACTGGATCTGTTTCATGTCGAGCGCCGCGTCTGGACGATCCAGCCCTTCGAGCCGCTGCCCGATCTCGGTCGCAAGTTCGATTGGGTCACCGCTTTCTCGATCGATTTCAACCGCGACAGCAAACGCGATTGGTGGTGGGGCCCGCCTGAGTGGGCATTTTTCCTCGACGACCTGAAACGCTACCTCAATCCCGGTGGCCGAATTTTCCTGGGCTTGAATCCCGGGAAAAATAAGGAGTTCTACACTCCCGAGCTGCGGGATTTTTTCCTGAACCGTGGCGCTTCCGTGGAACGGGAGAACGTCCTGTTCCCACCATTCATTGGAGAAGCGGCTCCGCTGCCTAATCTCGAATAATTGCAGGCGCGTGCAGCTAAACGTGACGCCTGATGC
The DNA here is from genome assembly GCA_041167305.1 of Verrucomicrobiota bacterium. GTDB lineage: Bacteria > Verrucomicrobiota > Verrucomicrobiia > Chthoniobacterales > UBA10450 > AV80. The sequence goes on along the minus strand of JBEEHI010000231.1, from coordinate 3,203 downwards.
GAACTACAATCAAACAACCACTTCCAAAAGGAGCGAACGTTTATGGCTGAAGAAAACAAACAATCCACTGACAAATCCGATTCATCGTCCGGGGACATCCAGATTCCACCGATTTCCAAACAAACGGCCGGAATTGCGACAGGCGCTGTCCTGGGCAGCGTCGCAGGTCCAGTCGGCACGGTGGTGGGCGGCGTAATTGGGGGCCTCGTCGGCCGGGCGGCAGGCTCCAAGAGCTCTGGCGCGGGCAAGGTCAAGAAGGCTGTGAAAGCGGTCGCTGCCAAAGCGAAAAAGCCGGCCAAAGCCGCAGCGAAAAGCAGCAAAAAGGCTGCTCCAAAAAAGGCCGCGAAGAAATCGAAGCCGTCCGCGGCAAAGGCGCGCGGCAAAGCTAGGGCCAGCAGTAGCAAGGCTCGCGGGAAGAAATCGACTGGCGGAAAATCCAGTAAGAGCCGAGGGAAGAAGTCAGGCGGTTCGAAGAAGCGGAGCAGCGGCAAGAAAGCAGCCGGCAAAAAGCGCGGCGGTTCGAAGAAGAAAAAGTAAAACGTTCGCCCGGCAGGAAATGGGCAGGACTGGATTCGAACCAGTGAAGGCGTAAGCCAGCGGATTTACAGTCCGCCCCGTTTGGCCACTTCGGTACCTACCCGCTTCGCCGGCAACGGCGAGCGTTGATATAGGCTCGCGCGCCCTGCGTCGCAAGTGATTTGGGTGCGCGGACGGAGGGGACTACACGAGGAATTCCGCGATCGCTTCGACCACGTAGCGCTGGGCTTCGCGGGACAACTCGGGATAAATCGGCAAGGCAAGAGTCTCGCGCGCGGCACGTTCGGATTCGGGGAAATCGCCCGCTCGATATCCGAGGTAGCGAAAGCATTCCTGTTCGTGCAGCGCGAGCGGATAATAGATCGCGGTCCCGATTTCTTTTCGAGTGAGATGTTCGCGAAGCGCGTCGCGCCTGGCAGTTCGGATTACGTACTGATGGTAGATGTGATGATTCGTCAGGCCGCTGTCACTGTAAGGCTCGGCCGGAAGCGTGATTCGATCGGTCAATCGGAGACGATTGAATTCCTCACGGTAATAGTCGGCCGCATCGCGTCGCGCCTCGGACCATTCATCCAAATGCGGTAGCTTCACGCCGAGAATCGCGGCTTGGATTTCGTCGAGCCGGAAATTGCCGCCAATGAAGTGATGATAGTAGCGCGGTTCCATCCCGTGCTGACGACAGTCGCGCACATGTTTTGCAAACGCTTCGTCCTGGCAGACGATCATCCCCGCGTCGCCCGCCGCGCCGAGGTTCTTCGACGGATAAAAGCTGAACGTGCCCGAGTTCCCCATCGTTCCAGCTTTCGATATTTTTCCTCGCAGCAGATACTCCGATCCCAGCGCCTGCGCGGCATCCTCGATTACCTCGAGCCCAAAACGCGCAGCGATTTCCAGGACTGGCTCCATCTCGCAGCACAGACCGTAAAGATGAACGGGCACAATCGCGCGCAGCTTGTCACCATTCGGTGTGCGCATCGAACCGTCGTTCCCGCGCCGGCAAGATCCAGTCAGGTATTGTTCCAGCGCCGCCGTCGAGAGATTGTAAGTCACCGGATCGATATCTATAAAAACCGGCGAGGCGCCGACACGCGCGATGCACCCGCCGGTGGCGAAAAAGGAATAATCGCTGGTCACGACGGCGTCGCCCGGCCCGAGGCCCATCGCCATGAAAACCGCGAGCAGGGCATCGGTTCCCGAGGAAACTCCGATCGCATGGAGCGCGCCGCAATAATCCCCGATCGCTTTCTCAAATCCCTCGACTTTCGGCCCGAGAATGAAGTTTTGGGTCGAGAGGACTTCCTCGACCTGAGCCAGAATCGGTTCCGCCAGGGCGGCGTATTGTTGGCTGAGATCGAGCAAAGGCACCCGCATGGCTCGGAAAGGATGGCAGCTTCACCCGGCGGTTCAAACCGGAACTTTTGGCGGGACGCGGCCGCCCGTTGACCTGCGAGAGCGAGTAAGTTACCATCGGTTCATGTCGTTGCTTCGGGGGCTTTTCTGGCTCGTCCTCTTTGCCTTTTTCACCTTTTGTTTCGTCGTTCTCTTCGAGTACGGCACCCACGATTTCGTCAGCGGATTCCAGGCGGAATTTGAGAAGGTGAAGACCTTCGCCAAAGAAGCCGCCAAGCCGTCACCGAAGCCGAAGAAGTAATGTGGGAGGGGCCTTAGCGCCCCGAGAACGTCCGGTAATAGAGCCGGGGCACTGAGGCCCCCACATTTTTACTCGGCAAATTCCACGTTCGGCTTCTTCTCGATGTAGCCGCGCTCGTGCGCGGTCTGGAGAAATTCCCGGACGGCTTTGCGCCCAGCCTCGCCGTAATCGCGGGTGAAATCATTCACGTACATGCCGATGAATTTGCCGGCGAGCTTCGCGTCCATATCGCGCGCGTAAGGCATGGAGTGGCGCACGGCCTCATCGCGATGGGCCAGGCCATAGTCGATGCTTTCGCGCATGATCGCGAGCAGGTCGCGCTGCACCGGCGCGGGAATATCTTTGCGCAAAACATTTCCGCCGAGCGGGAGCGGCAAGCCGGTCTCGCGTTTCCACCATTCACCGAGGTCGACGATTTTCGTAAACCCGGCGCGCTCATAGGTGAGCTGGCCCTCGTGAATGATGAGACCGGCATCGGCTTTTCCGTTCTTCACCGCGTCGAAGATTTGGTCGAACGGCACCACGACGTGTTTGAATTCGCCGAGGTACAACTGGAGAGCGAGGTACGCACTCGTCATCAGTCCCGGCACAGCAATTGTGAGTTCGCACAACAACGCGCGCGATTCCTCGTCTGAGTTCGGCGTTGGAAGTTGGACGTTGGACGTTGGACGTTTTCTGATAATCATCGGCCCGTAACCGTCGCCCATGCTCGCGCCGCACGGCAGCAGCGCGTAGCGATCGCTCACGTAAGAAAACGCGTGAATGGAGATCGCGGAGATGTGCAGCTCACCGCGCAGGGCGCGCTCGTTGAGGGTTTGGATGTCCTCGAGCCGATGCTCGAAGCGGTAGCCGCGCAGATCGATTTTGTTTTCCGCCATCGCGTAAAACATGAAGGCGTCATCGGGATCGGGAGAATGTCCCAGTGTAAATATGGTGGGTTCTGACGGCATGCGTGACGTTAACCGATTCAATCGTGGCTACAAAATGCCCTTTCCTGCTCATGCTCGTGATCCTG
>JBEEHI010000230.1:0-3152 GCA_041167305.1 Verrucomicrobiota bacterium | reverse complement strand
AGTCGCAAAATCATTGACGGTTCGGCGCGAGTTCTTCACAAAGGCAGTCGGTGCGTCGCCCCATTTCCCGCCGGTCCCTGGTCCTTGTTTCCGTCTGCTTCGTTTTTCTGGCCTTGCTCGTAGTGGCATCGCTACGTTCGGCGGAGCCGTCAACGCGTCCGAAAGAATTTGGCACGCGGGTCAGGTTGCCGCTTCCCAGCAGCTTCCTTCCCGATCGCCTGCCGGAGTTCCAACAAAAACTGACCGAGTTCCTCCAGCGCGGCGATTATCTGCGGCTCGGCTGGACCGAAGACAAGGGGCTGCGCGATACCGGCCCGTTCATCAAAAATTTTTCCTTCGGGGTCCATCCCACGGTGAAAATTTATTACTCGCCGGAGATCATGAACTGGCTCGTCGCCGATCGCGCGGGAACGATCCCGGACGGCGCGATGATCATCAAGGAACAATACACGGCGCCGGCCGCGCAATATCAGTTACGAACGCCCGACCCGGTGACCGATTGGACGATCATGATCAAGGACGCGAAAGGCTCGAAGGATGGATGGTATTGGGCGGAGATCTGGAAGGACCAGACGATCGACAGTCACAACCCGCCCTACTCCGTTCCGAATGCCGGGTTCGGCCTTTACTGTCTTCGTTGTCACACCTCCGCGGAAAAGGACTTCACCTTTGTTTCGCTCACCAACATCAAGGGATTCCCCGGCCAGCCGCTCTCTTACTTCGTCGATTTTTCCTGGGCGCCGACCGCGTCGCCGACGCCGGATGTCGCGCGCGCCGGCAAACGCCCGCCCGCGTCAGCGCCGACCCCGGCGGAGATCCATATCGGGGGCAAACCGATGAGCCATCACGAAGTCGCGGCGTTGCTGGCGCCGGCCAAGGAACCGGCGGCGGTGCACGCCAGTCCTACTCCGAACCCGGCGTTCGTGAAATTCTTCAACTCGATTCCACCCGTCCCGCTCAGCGACGTGAAGAAAATCCCTTCGGAGACTTACGATCACGTCGTCGCCAGCCAGCAGGGCCCGCAGCATTTTCTCACCTCGGATTCCTGCATGGGCTGCCACAGCGCCATCTATTACGGGAACGCGATGGTCTACACCGGCGCGAAAAACGCGGAGGGCACGGCGCCGCTCATGAACGTCTCGCCCTACGGCGAATGGCGTTGGTCGCCGATGGGACTGGCGGGCCGCGACCCTATCTTCTATTCGCAGCTCGATAGCGAGCTGGCTTACCTCAAAACCTTCAACGACAAGGCTGAAGGTGAAAAGCTCGCGCGTGAGGTGGTGAACACCTGCTTCCGTTGTCATGGTGTGATGGGCAAGCGCCAGTTCGAACTCGATCACGGACCGGCCGCGAATTTCGATCGCGAGTTTGTTTACCAAACCAAAATGACCGATCCGAACTTCAAGTACGGCGCGCTGGCCCGCGATGGCGTGAGCTGCGCGGCCTGCCACCACACCGTTGAAGACAAGACGCCGAAGGGCGTCCCGCCGCTCAAGCATTTCCTGGAGCACTCGATCACGGGCCTGTTCGAAGTGGGCAAGGCCGACGAGATGCTGGGGCCGTTCGAGGACAACGTCATCGTGACCGACCCGATGAACAACGCTGTCGGGGTCAAGCCCAAGCACGATGCTTATGTTCAGAGCGCGCGGATGTGTGGCAGTTGTCACACCATCAATCTGCCGGTGGTGGACCAGAAACCGATGGGTCACAACCTCGAACAACTGACTTACCTCGAGTGGCTCAACAGCAGTTTCCAAAACGAGTTCGGCCGTAATCCCAAGGCGCAGACCTGCCAGGATTGTCACATGCGCACCTCTTACCAGAACGCCGCCGGCACCCTCGCAGTCCCCGTGATCCAGCAACCGATGGCGACGGTGCAGGACGATCAGTACCCGGCCGTCGAACATCGCCTGCCCGGCGACAAGGTGCAGGTGCGGTTTCGCGACACCGGGTTCGCCCGGCACCAGCTCCAGGGTCTCAACCTTCCGTTGCTCGAAATGTTTTCGCAGTTCATGAACGATTCGAAATCCGGGGAGAAAAATTTCCCGTACAACGAAGTCCTCGGCGTGCGGCAGAACGACTTCATGTTGACCGTGAACGCCGATCTGCCGAATGCGATCGACGCGTTCGTGGAACAGGCGCAGAACACCACCGCGGCGGTGGAGATATTTCCGGTTTCGTTCGCGAACGGCAAACTGGTCGCGAATGTCGTCGTGACGAACAAGACCGGGCACCGCTTTCCGAGCGGAGTCGGTTTCCGGCGCGCGTTCGTGGAATTCCAGGTCGTCGAAAAGGGCACGGGCAAAACATTGTGGGCGTCCGGCCGCACGAATGAGCTCGGGATTATCGTGGATGAAAACGGCAAGCCGCTGCCGTCGGAATTTTTCGAGCCGCGCACCACCGCCGAGCCGGGACAACCGCGCCAGGCCTACCAGCCGCACTACTACGACGACCTCGCTCACGGCATCACCCGCCAGGACCAGGTCCAGGTGTTCGAGGAGCTCATGCTCGATTCGGACGGCAATTTCACGACCAGCTTTATTCGACGCGACACGCCGGTAAAAGACAACCGGCTCCTGCCCGCGGGCTGGACCGCGCAGGGGCCCGACCCGTCATTGTCCGGCGAATTCTTGAGAGCGACCCATCCGCACGGCACGGGCGACGATCCGCATTACCAGGATGGCAGTGGCATAAGCGTGGTGACCTACTACGTGCCGCTTCCGGGAATCGATCCGGACGCCGTGACCTTAACGGCGACGCTCTATTACCAGAGCATTCCGCCGTATTACCTGAAGATGCGGTTCGAACAGGCGCCCGATTATCCCGCCACCAAACGGCTCTACTATCTTGCCTCGAATCTGAAAACCGCCGGAACGCATCTGGAGAACTGGAAATTCAAGATCGTTTCCGCGAGCGCGTCCGCGCCTCCCGCGACTCGTTAGGCCAGCGCGGCCAGCGAACATCCGGCTTGACGTTTTCTCGGCCTGTTCTTCATGCTGTTCGCACTATGAAAAAAATTGTCTCCGTCGCGTTCCTGGCCGCAGCCGCGGCCATCTGCTCACTCGCTTTCGCCGTCGACGAAAAACCTGTGGCAAAATCCGAGCACGTCATGTTCGCCGCCGCCGATTTGAAGTGGAACGACGGACCTCCGG
>JBEEHI010000229.1:0-9051 GCA_041167305.1 Verrucomicrobiota bacterium | reverse complement strand
GCCTCTACGCCGCCTCTCGTCTTCTGAAACATATCGAGGTTGTCCAGTTCTTCCTCGGTGGCCTTTTGCAAGGAGAGGTCGGTGTAACTGTAGCGCGCGGGATCGTTGACGACGCGCTTCAACAGCGCCTTTTGTTGGCGGAAGCCGCTCCAATAGTTTAATCCCTTCCGCAAGGATTCGAACACGAACTTCGGATAGAAAAGCAGCGCCGGCTCGCGCTTCAAAGTCGGGCGCCGGGATTTGCGACGCTTCCGGCGAACGACTCCGCCTTCCAGCGTGTGCACGCCCTCGTTCTCGTAGAGCATCCGGAATTCATTCAGATATTGCAGCGCCTTGTTAGGCCGGCCGTTCTTCCGCCGCGCATGCCGCCGCGCGACTGTCTCCATATGTTCCCAGGTAAAATAGGTAGCCCATGCTGCCTTGTAGGTTTCCTCCCACTCCGCGTCGGACATGGTCGCATGACGCGAGACGCGATGGTGAAGATCGTATTTGTTGAGATCCGGATCCATCCACTCGCCCGCCTCGTGCATTTTCTTGTGGTCCTCCGATCCCGGGAGCGGCGTCAGGAAAAAGAATTCGAGAATGTCGACGGGCAACTCGCGCTTGATGATCTCGATGTCGCGCACGATCGACGCCTTGGTGTCGCCGGGGAAGCCGAGGATATAACCGGCGAGAGTGAAAACGCCGCGATCATGCCATTGCTGAAACATGGCTCGATACTCGGTGATCTTGTTCTGCTTCTTGTTGGCAGCGAGAAGATTGTCCGGGTTGATGTTCTCCAGTCCGATGAACGCGCGCATCACGCCGGCGCGGACGGCCTTGTCGATGAAGTTCGGCACCTTGTGACAGAGTGTGTCGACCTGGATGGTGAGATTGGCCTTGAGCCCTTCGGTCTCGCGCAGATGAATCAGCCGATCGAAGAAATCCTCCCAGTGTTTGTTGCGAACCAGATTGTCGTCGGTGATGAAAAACGCCTGCACTCCCTGGGCTAGATTCTCGCGCAGGAGTTTTTCGAGATCGTCCGGCGTCCGGAAGCGGCTCTTTCGTCCCTGCACGTTGATGATCGTGCAGAAGCTGCACGCGAACGGACAGCCGCGCCCGAGATCGAAGCTCGACCAGTTCCCCGAATTGCGCTGAATCGATTCCGCGGGCAGAACTGGATAGGGAACACCGGCGATGTTCGGCAGGTCCGCGAGGTAGTTGTAGATCGGCTGGAGCGTATCGTTCCATGCGTCGAGGAGCAGGTTGTCGAGGCGGCCTTCTTCGGATTCGCCGGCGAAGAGCGAGCAGCCGATGTCGAGCGCTTCCTGGATCTCCGGCGGCCTGTCCTTCAACATGGACAGGCAACCCGAAACGTGGAAGCCGCCGATCACCACCGGCAACCCCGCCGCGCGGAACTCGCGGGCGAGATCGAGCGCATGGTGAAATTGGTTTGATTGAACACCGATCAGGCCGATGAGCGTCCTGGCGCCGCGCCGCTTGATGTCGCGGACGATGCGCGCCGGAACGACGTGCTGGTTGCACTCGTCGATCGTCACCAGGTTCATGCGGACATTCGGTCCCAGGATCTGCCGCGCCGCGCAATCGCGGGCGAGACCATTCAGCGCCGCGAGGGAATTCGAAGGAAGAATAGTGCGCCACCAAACGATCGGATAGCCGTCGTCGTCATAGTGCGACGGCTTGATCATCACGAAGTCGAATTGCTCTGCTTCGTCCTTCATTGCCGGGATCCTACCGGCTTTGGTTTGGCTCTCCAAGCCGAAATCCGTTAGGCGCACAGACGTTTTCGAGAAAGGCGGAAAAGCGCTCGGCCCTTGCTTGCCACGTGAAGTAGGTCGCATTTTGCCGCGCCGCGTATCCCAGTTTTTCGGTCGCCGGCTGGTGGGACACTGCCAATCGTATGGCCGTCGCAGCCGCCTCAACATTATCGGGAGGGACCAGAAGCGCGTTCTCTTCGTGGTGGAGCACTTCGCGTAAATCGGGAAGGTCCGGCGCCACGATCGGCCGGCCGGCGGCCAGGTACGAAAAGGTTTTCATGGGGAGAACCGTGCGGCCATGCCGGCGGAGCGGCGCAGCGGTCGGAGGGATGACGAGACAATCGGACGCGAACAAATACGCCGCGACCTCCGACGGCGGCACGCGCGGCCGCAGCCGAACATTTCTGACCCCTGCCTCCTGAATATGCCGAAGGACGGTTCTCTCTTCCTCCGATCCGGCGGCCGCGCCCACCAACAGGAAAATTACGTCGGGTAGCTGTTGCGCTACCCGCACCAGAAAATCAGTCCCCTTGGTGACGTCGACGCGCCCGGCGTAGGTCGCAATGCATTCCGCCGTCTCGAGACCGAGGTGCGCCCGCGCGGCCTCCCGGGTGAGCGGCGGCGTGAAGTGCGCCGCGGCGTAACCATTGTAGTTCGTCATCACGCGCGCTTCCGGGATTCCGGCTTTGATGAAGCTCTGGCGACAGAGATCGGAATGCGTCACGACGCCGAGGAGATTTTTGCGACGGTAGTTCAGAGCCCGCCACGGGCCAAACCGCGCATCCTCGTTGATGTCCACGCGATAGGTTTCGAAGACACAGCGCAAGCCGGCCGCGAGAGCGAGCGTCAGGGCGAAAGGGTCGCGCGTATGCACGAGTTCGTGTCGGTGTCGGCGCGCGTGCAGGACGTTGCGAAGGTCTGCCCTGGCTTCCGGCAAAATGCTGCCGGCCCGATCGGAACAGACCGGAATGAAATCGATGGAATCCGGGAGAGCGTCGAGACCGTAGTAATCGACAACCTGGTCGCGCCACGCGGGACCGACGGCATCCGACTTGCAGCACACCACCTCAACGTGATGGCCCAGCCGCGCCAGCTCCGTTGTCGTCCACACCAATTGCTGGGTATTGGTATGGTGCGACGGGATCGTATGATGGCAGAGACTGACGATTCTCATCGAAGAAGTTTGAGAACGGACGTTAGTCTTACCCCTGAAGATAATCACATGGTCAATCGCTTTCGCCGTGTCCTGATCCTCGCTGATGAATCGGCGGATTGGATCGTTGCGGGTTTGCGACAACTCGATCGGCTCGCGCTTTCCGTCGATGAATTTGCCTTACAGAACAAGGAAACCGCGCCGGTTCTCGTCTGCATTTCCTGGAAACCAGACCTCGATCAATCGCAGCGATGGACGCCGGTCCACGAACGGCTGACCCACGTCGCTTTCACGACCCAACTCGACGGAGAACCGTTCGATCTCGTGCTTAACACTCGACTGTTCCTCTACCGCAAGGCGATGCGGCAGTTGATCGCCGCGTCGATTTTTTCGCAAGAGGTGAAGGCGTCGTGGGAAGGCAATTTCCACCAGGTGGAATCGCTTCCGGGCTCATGGGAATACATCGCGGATGGGAACCAGATCGACGAGATCGAGAAACGCTTCCTGCGCGGCAGCGGCAAGTCCCAGGACGGTTTTGTTTCGCGCTATTCGAACCGGCCGATCTCGCGAGTGGTGAGTCGTCTTCTCCTAAGATTCCCGACGACTCCAAACGCGTGGACCTTGGCGACCTTTCCGATTTCCATCATCGCGTCGCTTGTTCTCAGCCACGGAACTTACGGTTCGTTTGTCTGGGGTCTCATCCTCTTCCAGATTTTCAGCATCCTCGACGGCTGCGACGGCGAGATCGCCCGCGCCAAGTTCATGGAAAGCGAACGCGGCCGGAAGCTCGACGCCCTGTTCGACGTCCTGAGCAACATCCTGCTTGTCCTTGGACTTGGATTCGGACTGCGGCAGGCGCATCCTCACTTTGGATGGCTCTATCTGGCGGAGGGAATCGTTGCCGGGCTGCTGATTGCCGTAAACGAATGGTATCTCGCGAGCCGAAAGCCGGCGCCGGCCGATGAGGCGCCGGCGGATTCGTTAGGCGGCGCTCTCTATCCGCGGCACCGCGATTTGGTCGAACGCTCTGGCCTGCTCAGGTTCGGCGAGAAATTCGCATCGCTCGTTATCCAGCTCACCAAACGTGATGTCGCGGTGTTGTTCTTCCTCTTTCTCGCCGCGATCGGACTGCCGTCTCTTATCTTGCATCTGCTCGTCGTCGTGACGGGAGCGACGCTTGCTCTTGCTTTGAAAAGATAGGTGGATCGAGCGCTCCGTCGCTCGATGGCGAAGCCAGGACAAACAAACATCGCGCGACGGAGCGCGCGATCCACCTAAAGACGTCCCGCCTCCTGCTCGGCGCGCGCCAGCATTTCCGGCGTGTCGACGTCCTGCCACCAGGCATTACCGATGTCGACGGCGAGCGCGTTTCCTTCTTCCGCCATCAACCGAACGCCATCCGCCAGGCTGCAATCCCCGTCTTTTAAAACGCGCCGCAAATATTCGAAGATCGATTCCGGACAAATAAAAATCCCGGTGTCGATCGCGTTAAAGTCTTCGAGCTTCTTCCCGATGGCGACGATCCGGTTGCCCTCGGTCCGGATCTTCATCGCGTCGTCGAGGTCGAAGATCGAATCGATCTTGCGGTCGATCGCTAGGTTCAACTTATCCCGGTCGGCGCGCGCAATGAGCTGGGCGAGGATCGACGGTTCAAAGAGATGGTCGCCCATCGCGAGAAAGAACGGCGCCCGAACTTTCCCCGCCGCCGCGAGCACGGAGACGCCATTTTGTTTCTGCCAGTTCGGATTCGGGATCGCTCGAAACTGCATGTGTGGCGGAAGAATGGGCGTCACCCCTGCCGCCAGTTCTTCGCCCCTGGGCCCGACCACCGCGTGGATCGTCCTGACGCCGGCCTTGTCGAACGAGTCGATGGCGTAAGAGATCAGCGGACGGCCGGCAATGGGGATCAGTGGTTTTGCGATCGTCTCCCTTGAGCCGCGCAGACGCGAACCGGTTCCTGCCATGAGAATGACCGCGTCGGTGATACTCAATGGTTACAACTTGTAATATTTCTTCAGCCCCCAGATGCGCACCGGTTGCGGAAGAAAACGAAAGATGAGCGGCGCGATTGCGGCCTGGAAGGTTCCGCCCACGGTCACGCGCGACGGCGGATTTGCCGCGTCGATGAGTTTCGCGATGCGGTGCGCGACGAGGTCCGGCTTCGGCGCCGCTTTCATATTCGCGTCCACCATCCGCCAGGCATGTTCGACGCGTGCCGTGTAGCGGGGATCGCCGCCGTCGGTGCTCGCGATGACGTCGTTGAAGTCGGTATGAATATCCGCCGGCTGGAGGTCAATCACTCGAATATCCGAGCCTTCGATCTCCAGTTGCAGCGACATGGTGAACGAAGCCATCGCCGCTTTGGCCGCGTTGTAGGCGGCCATGAATGGAACCGGCATGCGCGAAGCGAGCGACGTGACGTTGATGATGCGTCCGCTGCCATGGGCGCGCATCGAGGCCAGGGCGAGGCGGCAAAGCTGGATGTGTGCGAAGACGAGGGTCTGAAATTGGGCGTGCACCGCTTCGGCCGGGAGCAGCTCGCCCGGTCCGAAATGGCCGCTTCCAGCGTTGTTGATCACGACGTCGAAGTGTCCCGCTTCGCGAAGCGCGGCGCGAAAGCTTTCACCTAACGACACGTTGTCGCTGAGGTCGAGCCGAACGGGATGCAGGTGTGGCAACTGCGGGAGCCGCGCCACATCTCGCGATGTCCCCCAGACTTCGTCGCCGCGCTCCGTCAGCAGCTTCGCCGTGGCGAGACCGATACCAGAGCTGGCGCCCGTGATGAATATCCGCTTCATCGGCTGCTTCGCGGATGACTGCCGACGATCAGACCATCCTGCATTTCGTGAATCCAATCGCACGCTTCGGCGATATCCGGATTGTGCGTTACGAGCAGCAACGCTTTTCGTTCTTCCTGCACAATTCGTTGCAGCAACTCGAAGGCGCGTCGCGAGTTCTTGCTGTCGAGATTTCCCGTGGGTTCATCAGCCAGGATCACGCTGGGATTATTGGCCAGCGCGCGAGCGACGGCCACTCGTTGTTGCTCGCCGCCGGAGAGATGCCGGCTTGGCCGTTTCAGTTTATTCCCGAGCCCGACCTCCTCGAGCAGATGCGCGGATCGCTCGTGCATCTCCGGTTCGCTCAGCACGCCGAGGCGCCGCATCGGGATCATGACGTTTTCCTGGGCGGTGAAATCTTCAAGAAGAAAATGGAATTGGAAGATGAACCCGAGAAGCTCATTCCGTTTTCTCGCGAGAGCGTCATCGACGAGATGGGAGACCGCTTCGTTTTCAATCGTGACCCAGCCGCTGTCGGCGTGATCGAGCAACCCGAGGATGTAAAGCAACGTGCTCTTACCACAGCCGGAGGGACCGACGACCGCGTGGACGGTGCCGCGCTCGAGCTGGAGCGAAACCCCGCGCAACGCATGCACGCGCGAGTCTTCCTCGCCGAGGAAACGTTCGATGCCTTCGCAGCTCAACGAAACTTCGGGCGCCATGATCTTCAACGTAGCGGAAACTTCGGGGGCTTGCCATTCCGGCGGTGAACCGTGATAGGGATGGGGAACGATGTGCGGCATTGCAGGCGTGTTGTCGAGCGTTCCGGTTGATCCTCTGGTAACGCGGCGCATGGTGGCGACCCTTCGCCACCGCGGGCCGGACGACGAAGGCATCTGGATCGAGGCGGGCATTAGCCTTGGGCATCGTCGCCTTTCCGTCATCGATCTTTCGCCTAATGGCCATCAACCGATGGTTTCGCAGAGCGGGCGCTTCGTTCTGACGTTCAACGGCGAAATCTATAATCACGCCGCATTGCGGGCTGCGCTCGAAAGCGACGGAATCAGCGGTTGGCGCGGCCATTCGGATACCGAAACGCTCCTCGAAGCAATCGCCTCGTGGGGGCTCGAGCGAGCCTTGCGGGAATCTGTCGGCATGTTCGCGCTCGGGCTCTGGGACCGGCATGACCGCAAACTTTTTCTGGCTCGCGATCGCTTCGGCGAAAAGCCGCTCTATTACGGTCGCGCCGGCAAGGACTTCCTGTTCGCTTCCGAACTGAAAGCGATCCGGGCGCATCCGGATTTTGCCGGGACGATCGACCGCGATGCGCTGCGGATTTTTGCGGCGCGCGGCTACGTTCCCGCCCCGCGATCGATATTCCGGGAAGTTTCCAAACTGGAGCCGGGCACGATCCTGACGCTGAACGGCGGCGATGCCGCCATCGAGCGATATTGGTCCTATCGAAAGGTCGTCGAGAGCGGTCTTGCCGATCCGTTGCCGAATGAAGAAGCGGCGCGGCGGGAACTCGAGTCGGCGTTGATCGCGGCAATTCAGGGACAATCGGTGGCCGATGTCCCGGTTGGGGTGTTCTTATCGGGCGGCATCGATTCGTCGACAATCGCGGCCTTGTGGCGAAAGCATTCGTCTCGCGAACTGCGGACCTATTCGATGGGCTTTGAAGAGTCCGGGTTCGACGAGGCGCCCTACGCCAGGGCGGTCGCGACCCATCTCGGGACCGTGCATACCGAGAGCTATGTCACTTCGGCGGAAGCGCGCGATGTCATTCCTCTTTTGCCGGCGATCTACGACGAGCCATTTGCCGATCCATCGCAGATCCCGACCTACCTGATGAGCAAGCTCGCGCGTCAGGACGTGACGGTCGCTTTGTCCGGCGACGGCGGAGACGAATTGTTTGGCGGCTATTCGCGTTACCGGACCGCGGCAAACCTTTGGCGCAAAATGCAGCGTGTGCCTGCTTCAATGCGGCACGCCGTGGGCGCGGCTCTCGGGAAATTGCCGTCCGGCGTTTGGGACCGACTGGCTGCGAACCGAGCGCCATTTCCGGGAGCGCGGCTTCAGCGAACGTTCCATCGTCTCGCAGGCGTCGATAGTTTGGCGGAGCTCTATCGTTCTTTCCGCGATGAATGGACAGGTGAACCATCGCCCGTGATTGGCGCCGCGTCCGACGATCCAACATGCGAGCTGGATCTCGACGTGGCCAATGGGTCGGACCTGATGCGAATGATGTACTGCGACGCCGTGAGTTATCTTCCCGGCGACATCTTGTGCAAGGTCGATCGCGCGGCGATGGCACACAGTCTCGAAGTGCGAATTCCGTTTCTGGATCACCGGGTTGCCGACGTCGCCGCGCGGATTCCAATCGGCCTGAAAGTCCGGAACGGCACGGACAAATACATCCTGAAGCAATTACTCTTTTCCCATGTGCCTTCTCATTTGTTCGCGCGTCCGAAGGCTGGATTCAGCGTCCCGATCGGTGCGTGGCTAAAAGGCCCGCTGCGATCGTGGGCCGACGATTTGCTTTCCTGCGACCGGCTCGATCGCGACGGCTTTTTCAACGGCGCGATGATCCAGAAACGTTGGCAGGACCATTTGGCCGGGCAGCGGGATGCTGCTCACTCGTTGTGGCCTATCCTCATGTTCCAGTCTTGGAACGATCAGACTGTTACGCGCTCGAGCCACGCAGAGTAGCGACCGGAGCGAGGAGCGCGGCGCGGCGCGCAGGAACGTAACTGGCAATGACGACGGCGATGATGGCCAGGATTGTCGCCCAGAAGTAATGCCGCCAATCCCACGTGACCAGGAAGTGGTTCGCGTAAACCAATCCGCGCACCTGGATCGGGATGTGCGACACACCCCAGGTAAGAAGTGCACCAGCGAGGCACCCGATCACCGAGCCGGCCACGGCGATCATCGCTCCCTGCCAGAGGAAGATCGCGGAAATGTCGCGGGCGCGATATCCCATCGAACGAAGAATCGCGATCTCCTTGATCTTCGAGAGCACCGACATCGTGAGCACATTGAAAATGCCGAACCCGGCGAGCAGGATGATCAGCGACACGGTGATCGCGGCGGACATTCGCAGGGTGAGAAAAAGCTGGAGGTTGGCTTCCTCGCGTTCCTGCCAGCTTTGCGACTCGTGTTGGAAAAGATTTTCGAAGGCGCGCGCCAGTGCCGGGGCGCGGTCGGGATCGCGCAATTTGTAAACGATCATGGAAGCGGAAAACGGTTTGCGCAGGAGCGTCTGCGCGACGCGCACATGAGAATAAACCCGCGCCGCATCCACCACGCCCACTCCGCTGCGGGCGATGGCGGCGATCTCGAACCGCCGATATTCTCCACCGGG
>JBEEHI010000228.1:0-18734 GCA_041167305.1 Verrucomicrobiota bacterium | reverse complement strand
ACGAGACGCGCTTCGGCTTCCAAATTACCGGAGCTGATTTGCTCGAGGATCGCTCGGCAATTACTGCCCTTGCCGGACCCCAGAATTCCAAGCGCCAACTTTTTCATGCGCCGTCTTGCTGCTTGATCTTCTCGAGTAAACCCGATGTCGAATGCCCGGTCTCGAATGGCAGAATTCGAATCTCGGTGCCGATCTGATCGAGCGCCGCGCGCTCTTCGGCGTGCAACGAATCCTTCGTGTAGTCGCCGCCTTTCGCGTAGATCGCAGGCCGCACGATCTCGAGCAGCTGCGTCGCGCGGACTTCTGGAAAGATCACGACGTGATCCACGCATTCGAGCGCCGCGATGAGTTCGGCGCGATCCCCCGCCCGATTGAGCGGACGGCCTTCGCCTTTCAACGCGCGCACCGATTCATCGCCATTGATCGCCACGAGGAGCGCGTCACCGAGGGCGCGCGCCGCCTGGAGATAACGCACGTGCCCCACATGCAGCAGATCGAAGCAGCCATTCGTGAAGACGAGTTTGCGCCCGTCCTCGCGCATCTCGTCGCCGAGCGTGCGTGCCTGGTCGGGGGTGAGAATTTTTTTCGTCATGGCGTCGGTGCGATGAAACGTAGTGCGCGCGGCAGAATTTCAAAACGCGCCGGCTCGTTGCCCACAAGTTCGCCGTCGACGTTGAACCACATGCCCGGTTTGGAATTCACGGTCAATTGCGCGGCGCGCCGGAAAACGATCGCCTCGCTCGTGAGATGGGTTCCCAACGCCACCTGCGCCGCGAGCAGCGCCAGCTCAGGCGCCGATCGTTGCGGGATCAGGACGATGTCGAGTAATCCATCGTCGATCGATGCTTCGGGCGCGATCAAAGTCCCGCCCGCGACATAGCGTCCGTTCGCCACCACCACGTTGTAGAGATCGAGCGTCAGTGACTCCGAGTTGTCGAGCGCCAGCGTCGTCCGGTAGGCACGCAGTTCCGGCAACGCCGCCGCGGCACCTCGGAGATAGGCCAGCGGCCCCCACGTCTTCTTCATCTCCGGCGTCAACTTCTCGTTCACCAAACCGCTGAACCCGCCGGCGGAAACATTCACAAAATAACGAACCTCGTCGCTCGTCACCCGCACCAGATCGACCTCGCGCGTTTCGCCGATAACAATCAGATCGATTGCCGCCTCGATATCGTCCGGCACGCCGATCGTTCGCGCGAAATCGTTCCCGGTGCCGAGCGGAATCAGCCCCAGCCGCGCGTCCCCAAGATTTTCGCCGATGCCATTGACGACTTCATTCAACGTCCCGTCCCCGCCGGCCGCGACCACGAGATCGAAGCCCTTTCGAAGAGCCGCGCTGGCGAACCGTGCTGCCGACCCCGGCTTGCTCGAGATCCGAATCTCGCCGTTTGGCACCCGTGCCAACCGCGCCACGACGTCCTCGAGATCGCGAGCCTTCCCGGCCGCTGGATTTAGAATGATACAGGTCTTGTCCATTGACTCGCTACGACACGACAGGTTGAAGCAGCCTCACTGAACTCTCAACTGCAACGACCCCACGGGGTCGGCAGCATAGCCCGGACCTCTTGGGCGTCGCGATCAGAAGTCCCATCATCGCCAGGTAAATGGGATAACACGATGCGATACGGCCCGCGAGTTGCGACCACGCTGGGTGTCATAATGCGGGACCCGTCAGAGCGCGTTCTTGGTTTCGAGCTCGGAGAGGAACTTGGTATATTTCTGGGTGGCAGGATGGTTGGCGCCAAGAGTTCTGCGGGCGGAGTCGGCGGCGCGTCGAGCGAGTTCTTTGGCTTCGGGAAGTTTGCTTTCGCGGGCGAGGTTGCCAGCAAGGTCGTAGCAGGCATCCAACGTTTCGAGATGATCGCCACCACGCAATTTTTCGGCGATGCGAAGCACTTCGCGATATTCGGGCTCAGCCGCGGAATAGTTGCCTTGATTGAATAGGGCGTTGGCGAGGCCGCGAACGCTTCGCAGGGTGAATGCGTGTTCGGCGCCCAGGGCTTTAGTTTCGATCGCGACCAGCTCGCGGAACATGCCTTCGGCTTCGGCGTAGTTCTTGTCGCCCATGATGGCGTTCGCAAGGCTATTGCGATTGACCAACGTGTTTGGGTGCTCGGGACCAATGACTTTTTCTTCAAGGGCGATTACTTCGCGATACTGGGCTGCAGCGGCGGAGTGTTTACCCTGGGCTTGCAAGGCATTAGCCAGGCCGGAACGCGCGGAGAGGGTGTCGGGATGCTCGGGGCCGAGGACGCGTTCCGCGACGGTAACGAGGTTTCGGAAATCGATCTCAGCCTCACCGAACTTACTCTGGCTCATCAAGACTTTGTCGAGCCGGAGCCGGCTGATCAGGGTGTCGGGATGTTCGGGACCGAGAACGCGTTCCTCGAGCCGGATCACATCGCGCAGGTTTAACTCAGCCTCGGAATACTTGCCCTGATGATCGAGAGCATAGGCGAAGGCGCTCCGGCTCCTCAGTGTGTCCGGGTGTTCTGGGCCCAGCACCTTGTTCTCAAGGTCGATGACTTGCTGGTATTCGCTCGCAGCTTCCGCGTTTTTGCCCTGACGATCCAAGGTTAGAGCAATGTTATTCCTGGTCCTAAGTGTATCGGGGTTCTCAGGTCCTAACACCTTCTCTCGTATCGCGAGGATCCGGCGATGTTCAGCTTCGGCTTCAGCGGGCTTACCTCCGTTATCGAGGGCAATAGCGAGGCCGTTCCGGGCCAGCAAGGTATCGGGATGCATCGGACCGGAGATTCTTTCTTCTAACGCGACGATGCTGCGGAACCCGGCGATCGCCTCGTTATACTTACCCTGGCGATACTGCGCGTAGGCAAGGCGCGTTCGGCTCCGGAGGGTATCGGCGTTCTCGGGACCGAGGGCGCGTTCGCGAGCGTCGGCCGCAGCGCGCAACACATTCTCGGCGTCGCGATAAGAGCCTTGCTCCATCAAGATGTCGCCGATCGCGTGTTGGACGTTGGCCCACTGGGTGGCGTTGCTCTGGAGATCGGTCAGTTTTTCCGCGGCGCGGAAATGCTCCATTGCGGTCTTGAACTGGACACGTTTTTGCGCGGAGAAGCCGGCTAGCTCATAAGCCTGGACTATGTCGGAGGGCTTAGCGGTCCCGGTCTTTTGAAGCTCCTCGACCGCCTGTAACGCGAGGCGTTCCGCTTCCAGGTAGTCATTAGCTACGTAAGCGGCATTAGCGCGCTCGTAAGTAGTAGCATCCGGGGCGCGCTGGATATTGATAGCTACGTCGGGTAGCTTCTCGCGTAACACCTTGGCATCCACGCCGACTTCCTTACTAAGAGCGTCATAGACCTTCTCCTGGACGGCCGCGGGATTTTCTTCGGTCTGCGACTGGCGCACTTCGGCTTCCACGCGCGGGTACTTCAGGAGACCTTCCCGCAGCTTTGTCATTTCCTGGCTCATCGCCACGACGGCGGTTTGAGCTTCGGTTACTCGCTTGGCGGTCTCGCGCTGGCTGTAGAGGAGGAAGAGGCCGAGACCGACGCTGATAACAAGAAGAATAGCGACGCCGGCCGCCCATTGCTTCACGCCGCGACGGAGCCGGACCAAATCGCCGCGCAGTTTCAGGACGCTGGCTTCGAGGCCTTCCGGGGTCGTTAGCGGATGGAAGAGGTGGGCGTCCGATTGTAACTTCCGCCGATACGCCGTTTGGAGCGCGCGCAATTCCTCCGGCTCTCCTTCGCAGACGTCGCGCGGGAAAGTTTCGTCAATGAAAAGATACCAGACTTTTTTGCCGCGTGAGCGCGCGTAGAGCGCCTCGTATTGCGTGTAGCTGACCCGGCCAAATTGCGGATCGGGCTCAGTCGGCTCGGCGCCGTAGCAATTGCCGACGATCTGGAGCACGCCTTTGGTTTGATCGATTTGCTGGCGCAACATCGCCCGGAGATCGCCGGTCTCTGTGCCGAAAATATCCTGCCAGATCGGCTGATAACCGAGAAACGTGAGAGTGTTGGCGGCGAGTTGCCGGCCGCTCCGCAACTCACGGCTAACGGCGGAAATGAAGATGAGCGGAAGCGAGGCCACGGGACGTGATAACAACTGACGTGCGGTCTGGCAAGGTTTGCAGCCTGCGTATTGGCTTGCCAAGAGGGCCGAGAGGCGGTTAGAACGGCATCCACGATGAATACACGCATTCTAAAAGCGGTCTGTCTGCTGACAGCCGGAGCAATCCTGGCGAGCGCCTCCATTGGCACGGCCCGCGCCCAATTTCCCTATGTTCCGAGCCTGCCGTTTAGCAACAGCAGCACCGCCGAGAAGATTGTCACCGCCGCGGTCATCGCGATTACGATTTATTCGATCGCCAGATACGAGGCGACCGAACACCAGCGGCAGGTTGCCGAGGTGCGGGCGCGGCAGTCGTATGCGCATATGTCGGGCAAGCGCAGAGCGGACATGAAAGCGAGAAAAGTCCGTTACATCGCGGTGGATACGGAGCGCGGCCAGAAGACTTCCCCGAAAGCAAAGAAAACGGTGATGATCTACGACACGCAAACGCAGAAAGTGGCAAGCAACACAGCCTACGACGTGGAGAAAGCGCCTAGCGTGGGGACCACGGCAAAGATTGATAACTATTCGGCGGAATACGTTGGGTCCGGCTTGTAGAGTTATTTCACGCGGCGACAGAGCGCCGGAGCTACAACGATTTGTTATAAGCGAGTTAGTGTAGCTGCCGCTATTTCTAACGACAGCTACACCATCCTCGTTGCTACCCGAGACAGCTTGCTTGTTGCCAAACTTGTAAAGCTTCCGCCAGACCCACGCAGGTAATTCCATGGCCGTCGGTGGGCATAACGACGTCTAGGAATCGGACAAGGCGCCGCGGTTGGACGCGCAGGCCGTAAAAAATCATATTACGGAAACGTAATCTTAAATTTGGTTGTGCGGCAGAGCCGGGAAGCCGAGTGGGCGCGATTTAAGAAGTGACCGACGACAACGCTGCATTTCGCGGCGCCTCGGCCCACGACATCACACGCCTATGAAGACTCATTTTTCTTCGACCCGCCTCGTAACGCCGTGCCAGCTGCTTCTCGCCGCTTTTGGTTGTGCTCTCAGCCTTGCGGCCTTGGCGTATGCCGCGAACCCGAATCAGGGCACGCTCAATCCGGGAAGCGCAACTCCACTGCAATGGGTGGGCGATGCGGTGGGCGGCCCGGCGATTACCACGGAGACCGCCTGCCAGGACGGGATTAACTGCGACGTCTTTACCATCCACCTAAACGGGACCGCGTCGGACTACGCTGGCAAGCAGCTCTCGGTCAAAATTACCTTTTCGATGTTGAGCGACTACGATCTCTACGTTCACAAAGACGCGGTGAACGGGAAGGTCGTGTTTTCCGGCGGCAATAGTTCGCAGCCCGGAACGAGCGAGGAAGTGGTCATCAATCCGGCTACCTCCGGCGCGGGCGATTACGTCGTCCACATTGTTTATGCGGATGTGGTGCCGACAGATCAATATCACGGCACGGCGGCCATCATAAGCGCGGCCACGGCCACCCCGCCGCCCATGCGGACCGCGAACTACATCTCGGGCGGGATCACATTTAATAACAACATTCCGCTCAAGGCGCCGGTGGCATTGCGTGATGGCGAGCCGAGCAACCGCACTGATTTCGCCGGTAACGCTTACGTCGGCGGCATCCGCGGCTTTCCTGCCGGGGTCGATCTCTGGCGCTTCGATTTGAATCCGCTCAGCGCGTCCTTCGACCCGAACATGCGTGTCCCGATTTATCGCGGGCAACCGGACGCGTTCAGTCCGGCGGCGACCGAAGCGGAGCTCGGCGGCGACGGCGGCGGCGACATCGATCTGGCTGTTCCTTTCAGCCTGCCGCCGAATCAGGCCGATCCGACGCTTTCGTTTTGCAGTTTGATCGCAGCGAATATTTCGACGGGCAACTCAACCAACCGCGCCGCGAGTTTCCAAAAGAACCCGATCGGCAACGGGACTGGAGGTGTGATCGTGGATGACCGCCAGTGGCAGGAATTTCTGGGGAACACCTCGGTTTACATGTGGTACCGGACGCTCCAACCGGCGGTCACCCAAATTCAGCGTTCGGACGATGGCGGGTTGACCTTCGGACCGGCCGTTACCGCGGGAACGACGACGCAAGTGGGACCGATCGATGTCCATCAAGCGACGGGCGTTGTCTATGCCGGAACGAGCCAGGGCACCGTGGCGGTGGGAACGCCACCAGGCGTGGGATTACCGCCTACTTCCTACACGGTCACTCAGGCGGCGACCGATCCGAACGGCGTGGCGCATCTTTTCTTCGTCACGAAAGTCGCCGATGACGGCACGGCGAACGGAACGGTGTATGTCTGTTATTCGAACGACCAGGACATCCTGCTAAAGCATTCGACCGACAAGGGTGCGACCTGGAGCGATCCCGTGCGCGTCAACAATGTCGGCACTAACAGCAATGTTTTCCCGTGGATGGAAACGGGACCGACCCCGGGCTCCGTCGGTATCGTTTGGTATGGGACGACTGGCGGCAACGACGACACCGCGGAGTGGAGAGTTTATTATGCGCAATCGTTCAACGCTTCCTCGAGCAATCCCACGTTCCGCGAGGTCCAGGTGACCGAGCCCGAGCACATCATCCATGCCGCGAACATTTCCGAAGGCGGATTGACGGGCGCGAACAACCGGAACCTGATCGATTACTTCCAGGTTTCCTTCGATCCCCAAGGCGCGGCAGTGATCTTTTATACCGACGATCATAACGATTACGACGGACACGTTTACGCCGCACGCCAGATCAGTGGGCCCAGCATCAAGGGCGGGAATTTGCCCGTGGTCGCGGAAGGAACATCGCTGGTTATCCCGCCCGGCACCGCCAACGTCAGCTCCGATGAAGTAATGCCGCCGCGGGTTCCCGGTCTGAACGGCGAGCAGGTTACCGATTACAGCCAGGACTTGCAGGAAGGTAGCGTCCCGCGCATCCACCAGCCCGACGCGTCCGATGTTTTGACGACGCGCTACGATACGTCCGGGGCGGGAGCTAACTTTTCCGTCGCCGCGACGATGCGCGTCTCGGATTTGAGCGTTCTCCCAGGACAAACTACCTGGCAGATGAGCTTCGCGGCGAACGCGCCGCATAATGTGATGAGCGCCACCGGCACCTACTCGTTCGGGGCGTCGGATCACGCCGATCAGTTTTTCCTCGAGGCCGACACCGACGTGAATGGAGGACAGACTTTTACCTACGGGGTCACATCGCGCGCCAATGACGGCAAGCTCATTTATACAATCGTAGGCAGTGCCGACGCCGGCGAATTCAACGTGGCCGACAACACGATCTCGGTGCAGGTGAGCGTGGCGAAACTGAACGCGATCCTCAGCACGGCGGGCCATCCTCTGATCACGAACGGCACCGTCTTCTCCGGTTTGCGCTCGCGTTCCTACACCATCGAAGTCGTGCCGCCGGTGAGCGGTCAGGGTTCGCGGCAAGGCCGGCGCGATGTCGCCCGCGGTGGGACGCAATTTGTCGCGCACGATACTTCGTTTGATCCCGGTCCAATCGCGACGCCGACTCCGTATCCGCCGCCGTTCGTCGCGCCAGGAGCCACGCCCGTCCCGACGCCACCGCGCCGCCGGCTCGCCAATATCGCGACGCGCGTGAACGTGCAGGGCGGTCAGAACGACGGCATCGCCGGATTCATTAAACGAAATGCCGCCACCAAGAGAGTTATGGTGCGCGCCCTTGGTCCGTCGACCGGCATCGGGAGCGGCGCTTTGCAGGATCCCGTCCTGAGAGTGTTTGATTCCACGGGCGCGCAAATCGCGACCAACGACAACTGGCGCACGACGCAGCAGGCGGAAATCTCCGCCAGCGGCCTCGCGCCCAAGAACGACAAGGAAGCCGCGGTCATCATCAACCTGACCGGCGCGACGCCGAACAGCAATTACACGGCGATCTTGAGCGGCGCGAATGGCGGCGCCGGCATTGGGCTCGTTGAAGTTTACGATTTGGATGCCGAATCGTTCGCCGATCTGGGCAACGTTGCCACGCGCGGTTTTGTGGGGACCGGCGCCAGCGTTCTCATCGGCGGATTTGTCGTCAGCGATGATTCGTTCACGAACCAGCCGCAGAATATTCTCGTGCGCGGCATCGGCCCATCACTCAGCGCATCCGGCGTTTCCAATCCGCTGCAGGATCCGTTCATCGAGCTGCATGATTCCCAAGGCGCGGTGATCATGTCGAACGATGATTGGGGATCGAGTCCGGACGCGGCCGCGCTCGCGCTCAGTGGTGCTGCTCCGTCGAACCCGAAAGAGTCGGCAATTCTGAAGACGCTGGCGCCCGGCGCCTACACGGTCATCCTCAAGGGGGCGACCGGTGGCACCGGCGTAGGCAACGTGGAAGCCTACAACCTCGGCAATCAATAACGGCAGTTACTTCCTGTAGCCGCTTCGCTGCGCGAAGCGTAAAAGTGGTTTGTCACGCCGATCTCACGTCGCCCGCAGGGCGACGGCTACAGTTCAGCAGAAAAGTTCGGTCGAGCCGGCGACGATTTTGTGTATCGTCGAAAGATGGCAAACGATGTAGCCGATCTCACGGACGAAGCAGAAGGCGGCGCGGAGTTTGTCCTCTCGAATCAGCCGATCGTGCCGGCGGAACACCGCGAAGTCGGCGCGTTAGTTGATTACGAGAATCTGGGTGAACTGCCCCGCTCTTACGGCGGCGCGTTTCTCTTCGCCATTGCGCGCGATCCGCACACGCTTTTTGTTTATTGGGACATCGACTGGGCCACGACTTTCGGCGGAACCCCGCCAGTCGATCGCAAAGTGCACCTGCGCGTCTTATGGCATGAAGGGATCGAGGAATCCACCGCCGCGGTGGAACCACTAGCCGGCAGTCATCTTCTGCCGGCGCTGCACGCTCGCAGCTCCTATCGGGTGGAGATCGGTTACTACTCGCCGGAGAATGTCTGGAATTCGGTCGCGATTTCAGCCGCCGTTATTACCCCGCCGGATGATGTGGCGGAAAACGGTCCTGTGGATGTCGCCACGATCCCGTTTCATCTGAGCTTCCAACGAATCGTCGATACTTTTCGCGGCTCGAGATACGACGGCGACGCGCTCGCCGAGATCGTCGGCCGGTTGCAGCATCACGCAGACAACTCGGATGCGACTCTCCCGGAAAGTGAACGCGAATTACTGCGCGCTCTCGAGTCGGGCCTGTCCGAAACGAGCGCCTCGCAACGCGCCCAACTGCGGAGCGCGCCCGATCTGTTCGCCAGCCGCGAACGCGTGGAATCGATCCTCGGCTTCGGCGCGACGAGCCCGATGTAATTGGAGGGACGGCCGTTGGCCGTCCCAGGATTCTGGGACGCGCGTCGCGTGTGCCCCCAGTTATTTACTCAGCTTGATTCCCTCCGGCATTTCCGGCGGCGGGGCGTTGAGCTGGCTGTGATGCTTGCCGTAGCTGAAATAGAAGATGAATCCGATCAGGAGCCAGACGATCAATCGCATCCAGTTCGTCCATCCGAGTCCGTAGATCATCGCGCCGCAGGTGACGATCCCGAGGATCGAAACGACCGGCGCCATCGGCACCCGGAAGCCGCGTTCCAAGTCAGGACGCTTCACTCGCATGATCCAAATACCGGCACAAACCAGGATGAAAGCGAAGAGCGTTCCGATGCTGGTCATTTCACCGGTGACATCCGCCGGCACAAACGCCGCCAGCAGGCCGGTGAAGACGAAGAAGAGCAGGTTCGATTTGTACGGCGTTCTAAACTTCGGATGCACATCGGAAAAAACCTTTGGCACAAGTCCGTCCTTACTCATCGAGAAGAAGACTCGTGATTGTCCGAGCAACATCACCAGAATGACCGACGAAAAGCCGGCGAGAATCGCCACCGTTACGGACTTCGAAAGCCACTCGTAACCGTGCATGTATTTAGAGATGGCAAATGCAACCGACGCTTCCCGGCCGGCTTCGCGAAAATCCTGGACCGTGGCCACGCCACTTAGCACCCAGGAGAAGAGCACGTAAAGGATGGTGCAAAAGACGAGCGACCCCAGAATGCCAATCGGCATGTCGCGCTTGGGATTTCTCGCTTCCTGCGCCGCGGTTGAGACCGCATCGAACCCGATATAGGCGAAGAAGACCACGCCGGCAGCGCCCAGAATTCCCATGATCCCGCCGTAGGCGTGAGTGATCCCTTGCGGTGTCGTGTAGGTGGTCACCGCGGGAATCAACGGCGTGTGGTTTACCGGATTAATGAACCCCCAGCCGATTCCGATGAAGAGCAATACGATACTCACTTTCAGGACAACGATGAGACCATTCACGAAAGCCGATTCCTTCGTGCCGCGGATAAGCAGGAGCGTGAGGAGAAGGAGAATGACGACTGCCGGTATGTTCATCATCCCGTGCAGCCCGGATGGATCATGCTCGAAGGGCGAATGCGTCCATTGGTAGGGAATCTTCCACCCGAACCAATCGAGCACGCGATTCGCATACTCGCTCCAGGCGATGGCGACCGTCGATGCGGCGACCGCATATTCGAGAATTAAATCCCACCCGATGATCCACGCCACCAGCTCGCCCATCGTCGCGTACGAATACGTGTAGGCACTGCCGGCCACGGGAATCATCGAGGCAAACTCCGCGTAACAAAGGCCCGCAAACGCGCAGCCGATGCCGGCCACCAGGAACGCCAGCACCACCGATGGACCCGCGCGATCCGCGATCGCGGCCGCGGTGCGTACAAAAAGACCCGCGCCGATGATTCCCCCGATGCCGAGCGCGATCAGGTTCACCGGCCCGAGCGAGCGCTTCAAACTGTGTTCGCCGACTTCCGCTGCCTCTGCCATCAACTTATCGACCGGCTTCGTTGCGAATAGATTTGCCATGCGTTCGGTTTCTTTTTGTGGGTTGCTTGGTTGTCCGCGCAGTCGTTTCGGCTGCGCTAAGGGCCTTGGTCGCCTGGGGGCGCCGCGGCATTTGATTTCCGCCAGAAAAAATAAACCGGCACGCCGGTGAGGACGATCATCAGGCCGGGCCAGGTCGTCGCCGTCTGGTAAATGAAGAGCACGCCGAGAATCACGGACGCGCCGATGACGTAAAGAGCGGGAACGATCGGGTAACCGAAAGCTTTATACGGGCGTTCGGCGTCGGGTCGTTTCCGGCGCAGCACAAAGATGCCGATGATCGTCAAGATGTAGAAGATGAGCGCGGCCGAAATAACGTAGTCGAGCAGGTTGCCGTAAAGATTGCCGTAACCGGTGACGGCGCCTGTCGCGTCTGTCTTAACGGTGCGTGGCAGAACCAGAATGCCGGCCCAGATGCCTTGAATGATGAGGCCCCACGACGGCACGTGTTGCTTGTTGAGCTCGCCCACGCGGCGGAAGAAAAGACCATCGCGCGCCATGGCGTAGTAGGCGCGCGCGCCTGCGAGAATCAGCCCGTTGTTGCAACCGAACGTCGAGACCATGATCGCGATGGCCATGATGGTCGCGCCCGCGCCGGGGAAGATCACGTTCGCGGTTTCCGAAGCGACGCGATCGCTCGGCGCATTCTGAATCGCGGTGAACGGCAGCGCCGCGAGGTAGGCAACGTTGGCGAGTAGATAGAGACCGATGACGAGGATGGTCCCGAAGGCCAGCGACAGCGGAACGTTGCGGCGCGGATTGATGACCTCGCCGGCGGTGAAGGTGATGTTGTTCCAGGCGTCCGCGGAAAAGAGTGAATTCGTCTGCGCCACGCAGATGCCGACGAAGAGGCCGAACGCGGCCGCCGCGGTGAGGCCGGGCCCGACCTCCTGCAAATTTCCCCGGATGCTCCAAAGATCGCTGAAGTTTCCTGCGCCTGCGCCCGATTTCCAACCGACGATGATGCCCAGCAGGATGAGCGCGATCAGCGCGCCGGTCTTCGCGGTCGTGAAAACATTCTGGACGAGTTTGCCGAGCCTCAATCCGCGCGTGTTCATGAACGTCAGCAGCGCGATCATGGCCAGGCCAACGAACTGCGCGGTCGAGAGGGACAACGCGTAGCCGCCGAACCGGATCGGCTCGATCAGGTATTTCGATTCCGATACCCACGGAACGAGCACGCCCATGTAGCGCGCGAACCCGACTGCGACCGCTGCGATCGTGCCGGTCTGGATCACCAGAAAAAGCGTCCAGCCGTAGAGAAATCCCCAGAGCGGCGAGAAAGCTTCGCGCAGGTAAACGTATTGGCCGCCGGCCTTCGGCATCATCGCCGCGAGTTCGCCATAGGAGAGCGCCGCCATCAGCGTCAACAGACCAGTCACGAGCCAGACGACGAGCAACCAGCCGGGCGCGCCGACCTGCCGCGCGATGATGGACGAGACGATGAAGATGCCCGAGCCGATCATCGAGCCGGCCACGAGCATGGTGGAGTCGAGTAATCCGAGCCCGCGGATGAACTTGCCGTTAGTGGATTCGGATGATGGCTCCATGCAGTGGCTCCGTGCGAGCCGCGCAGAGTTAATCATCAGGCGGCCTCGCGGCGCAACGTCAAAAGACAACTCGTTCGCGCCCGGACGCGGCTGTGCTATCCTCTGCGCCCGTGTTGGAAGTCCCGAGTTTCTCGTTGAGCCGGAAAATGGCAGCGTTCATCGCGGCGGCTCTCGCGCTTTCCGTTCCGATCGCAACACCGTCGCGGGCCGCGACCGCGGGTGCTCTCCAATACGAAGCGCTCCCCCTCATTCGCTCCGCCCAAAATCATTTGCTCGTCCGCGCGGAGATTAATGGCAAGCCGGCCCTTCTCGGCGTGGACACCGGCGCGCCCGTCAGCGCCATCGCGCTCAGTCGCCGCGCTTATTTTGGAGTGGCGCCGATCACCGGCAAATCCACACTCCCATCCCGGCTCAGTATTAACGGCGCGTTTAACTCCGTGGCGATCGCGCACAATCTTCGGCTCGGCGACCTCAACCTCGTCGATGAGCCGATGGTCATGGTGGACCTCGGCGGAATGCGCCGTTCGGGTAAGCGCGATGAAATCGACGGCATCCTCGGCGCGGACATTCTCTTTCCCACCAAGGCGATGCTCGATTGCCAGCGGCAGATCCTGATTCTGAAAATAAATCCGAGTGTCCCCGGCACCGTGCCCGGTTTCGACTTGAGCGGATTCCGCCGCATCCCGATATATGTCAGCGACGGCTTCAATCTTTACGTCGACGGCTCCATTAACGGAAGGAAGGCGAGGCTGATGGTGGACACGGGCGCGTTCGCGACCCTGCTTCATTCGCGGTTCGTGCGCGGGATGCGGATTCCGTTACGCGAAACGCCCTTCAGTTCTTCCGGGGTGAACCTGAAACATCGCGGCGTGCAGATGGCCACCATCTCCCGTTTCTCGATTGGCTCGATGGATTTGGACCGCAAGGACGTGGGCGTCATCAATCTCGAAGGCTTGATTCACGGCGGCTTGCTCGACGCTTCACCGCCGGTCGCTGGTCTCCTCGGCTCCGAAATTCTGCGCCGCCATCACGCCATCATCGATTTCGGAACGAAGAGCCTGTATTTGAAGCGGTAGCCGGAATTCCTGCGCTAGCCGCGGCGCTCTGTCGCCGCGTTCCGGGCGCGAATGATCGCGGCGACTGAGCGCCGCTCGCGCGGCTACAGGACTTGCGCTAATGCTGTCCTATTCGATGTCCAGCTCGCGCACGTTCTTCTGGGCGCGGATGATTTCCACTTGGTTCCGCAACTTGTCGGCGAGCCCGATTTTTTGCGAGATGCCGTCCATCAAAATAACGGGAGACGAAAGGTCGGAAGTGTTCACCTTGATATTTTCCAAGCCGACCGTCCGATAGAGGAACGGCTGCAAAACTTCGATGTCTTTTACGCGATACAGCTCCAGCGTTTCGGTGACCTTGCTGAAAATGCCTTCCGTCATTTTCAAGCGCTCGCTCGTCAGCTCAAAGACATGGTTCTTGGTTTCGAGATATCGCCGCAGCCCAATAAAGATCGGGACGATGAGCCAGCAAAACAGGAAGCAGAGGATGAAACACCCGAGATTCTTCAGTTGCGACGCGGTCCCGCGCCAGATCGTTTCTTCCGCCATGGATCCAGTTCTATCAGAGCGGCGGCGGAGCACAAGCACGGCGGGCCGATGATCACGCAAGCCTTTGTCCTCGGTGCGGGACTCGGGACGCGGCTGCGTCCCCTCACGGAAGAGATGCCGAAGCCGCTCATCCCGATTTTCCAGAAGCCGCTCATCACGTTTGTGCTCGATCACCTGATCGCGGCCGGCGTTGGTTCTTTCGTCATCAACACGCATCACCGTCCTGAAGCGTTCCGGGAGTTTTTCGCGGAGGGAAATTATCGCGGCCATCCGGTGCAACTGGTCCACGAGCCGGAAATCCTGGGGACTGGTGGTGGGATCAAGAATGCCGAATCGTTGCTGCGCCCCGAGCATTTTATTTCGTACAGCGGCGATCTCCTCACGGACGTGGAGCTAACGCCGTTGATCGAGGAACATTTCCGTGCCGGAAACGACGTGACGCTCGCCTTGCGCAAAACGGATCACGGACACGACGTGGCGATTGAGGGCAACCGCGTCGTGGACATCACAAATCGATACGGTCACCCGGGCCGGTATGATTTCGCCGGCATCTGCATCTGGACGCGGGCGGTTTTCGAGCGGATTCCGAGCGGGCGCGTTCTTTCCTACATTCCGGTCCTGACGGATTGGATCGGGCAGGGCGGCAAGATTGGCGGCGTGGTCTTGAACGAACGACAATGGTTCAACATCGGTTCGCGCAAAGAATATCTCGCAGCCCATCGCGTCATCCTGGAAGAACATTGGAAGCCCGATTACGTGGAATCGCCCGATTGGCCGGTCCGCGTCTCGAGCGATGCGCAAATCGATCCAAGCGCCACGCTCTCCGGCTTTTACTCGATCGGAGCCGGGTGCCGGGTCGGCGCGGGCGCGATTTTAGAAAACACTATTCTCTTCCCGGGCGCACAAATCGCTTCCCGATCTCACCTCCGCAACTGTATTGTCCGCTCCCAACGTAAAGCCGAAGGCGACCTCAGTGACACCGACATCTAGAACCGCAAAGACCGAGCTGCTCCTTCGCCAGACTCGAATTCATTTTCCCCGCCTCGAAGAAGCGAAGGTCAGGATCACACCGATCGAGAAGGGCGGGTCCGACCGGAAGTTCTATCGCGTTCGTTGTTCGCCGGAACAAACGATCATTCTCGTTAAGTACAATCTCGAGCGGGAAGAGAATCGGCATTACGTCGAGATCGCGGAGTTCCTGGCCGCGCGCAAAATTCGCGCGCCGCAAATTTATTTTCACGATCCGGCGGAAGGCCTGATCTGGATCGAAGACCTCGGCACGACCGATCTTTGGAGCCATCGCGACGAGAGCTGGATGGTGCGCCGCGCTTTCTACGAATCTGCCCTGGGTGAGATCGTGAAGCTGCATTGCCTGCCGGAAGAAGCGCGCGGGGCGATCCAGAAAAATCTGCCGGCGGAATTCGATGCAGCGCTTTATCGCTGGGAGCAGAATTACTTTTTCGAGAATTGCCTCGGCCGTTTTTTCGGCGTCGAAACGAATGCGCTTTCCGAGCTGGCGACGTTGCCTTCGTTAGGCCAGATCGCGGAAGAGCTCGCGGCGCGGCCCCGGGTTCTCGTTCACCGCGATTTTCAATCGCAAAACATCATCATGCGCAACGGCCAGGCGCACCTCATCGATTTCCAGGGAATGCGCCCCGGCCTAGCCGAGTACGATCTCGCGTCGCTGCTCTTCGATCCCTACGTCAACTTTTCGCGCGCGGAATGCGAGGAACTGCTGACCGATTACGAAGCGAAGCGCGCCGCCGCGGGAGAACCCGTCGCGACCGATTCACGCTCGACCTTTCGCCGTTGCGGAATCCAGCGGCTGATGCAAGCGCTGGGTGCCTACGGATTCCTCGGCCTCGTCAAAGGCAACAAGACATTCCTCGAACATATTCCCGCGGCGATGAAATCGCTCCGCGGGCTGGTAGCGGAGATTCCAGATCTTGAAAAACTGAGCGTGGCGCTCGACCACGTATCGTAAGCAGCGGCACTGGCCGCAAGCAGATGAACCCCGAAACCCCGGCACCGCCCAATTCCTTACCGCGCCTCATCGCCTGGGCCGCGGTCATTGGCACCACCCTGCCGGAAATCATCTGGCAGGAATCGGGGCATCAGGTTTCGTGCTGGTTCACCGTCATCGAATCATTGTTGGTCCTGGGGGCAGCGCTCCTGGCTGTTTGGATTCCGTCTTTGCGGAGGCTGACGCGATTTCTGGTTGCGGTCGCGCTGTTGAACCTGGCGTGGAGTTGTATCTCGCCCGCACTCGCGGCGCTGCCCTCGGTTCTCGCTGTCACTGACAATGCGAGCTGGGGTGCACGCTTGTTTCTTGCTCGGACCTTCACACTTTCCGGCGCCATTCTCGTTAGTCTCACCTTGATCGGCAGCGGAATTACGCGGCGCGATTTGTTTTTGTGCAAAGGGAATCTGGCTGCGCCCGCCCAACCGTTCGGGGTGTCATGGATGTGGCTCGGCCCGGCATTCATGCTCGTCTTCGGGTTGGTGTTGTCGGGATATCTCTATCTTACCGTCCATCCCAATTTTAGCGTCAGCGAGCGGATCATCCGGACTTTTCCCTGGAGCATCGCGGTTGCGACGCTGAACGCGGCTAGTGAGGAATTTCAATTTAGGAGTGTTCTCCTCGCGCATTTGCGCGGCGTTTTTCGTCCCGCGGAAATGGCCCTGCTGACCGCGGTCTTCTTCGGGCTCGGCCATTATTATGGACAGCCCTCGGGTCCGCTCGGCGTGTTGATGGCGGGATTCGCCGGCTGGATTTGGGCGCGCAGCATGATTGAGACGCGCGGCGGCGTCTGGGCGTTTCTCATTCACTTCGTCCAGGACATCGTCATCTTCGCCTTTCTCGCCGTGGGCGCGGGAATGTGAGGATCGATGCTCGCGGTAAGTGATTGTTCCCGCGCCGACTTCGCGATGAGATGGCGCGGTCGACGTCCCCTTGAATGCACTTTTGGCGGTTCACGTAGAAATCGCGTAACCTGAATTACGCATGAAAAAATCCACCATCTTCTCCGCTCTTCTGGCCGTTAGCCTGGCCGGCTTTGCCGTCGCCGCGTCGGGTCAGGACGACGAAAGCAAAATGATCAATGGTCGTGAACAGCTCTATCACCCTATCCCCGTTGATCGACTCTTGGGTGAGGTCAACCACCTCAATCGCATGATGACCCATGTGGAGCGCGCGCTGCGGACTTACCGCGCCCCCAAGCCTATTTGGGGCGAATACGAGCATGTGCGGAAGGAAGCCGCCGTCGTGAATCTTCAATTACGCAGTAAAGCCATCGACCGGTTTCGTCTGGGCAAAGACATCGAGCACATGCATGCAGAACTTCATCACATCGAAGAAGAGCTTCACATCCCCGTCCAGGGATACTATCAGTGGCGCTAACAAACTGGGTTACCGCACGAACGGATTCGTTCGGCGCTCGGCGCCGATCGTCGTCGGGGGTCCGTGACCCGGGAGCACGGTGATGTCGTCGCCGAGCGGATAGAGTTTCTCCTTGATCCCGCGAAACAACAGGTCGCCGTCGCCCCCGGGCAAGTCCCATCGTCCGACGCCGCTCGCGAACAGGACATCGCCGCCGATCAACAGCTTCTCTTTTTGCGAATAGAAACAGAGGCTGCCCGGACAATGCCCCGGCACTTCCAGGACCTCCAGCTTGAGTCCGAGGAAGTCGCGCGCCGGCGTTGCCTCGATCAGGAAATCCGGTTCGACCGGCTCGATCTCCAGTTGGTACCCAAAGCTGCGAAAAAATTCCGGATCGGAAATCATCGGGACGGTTTCGGCATGGCAGCCGATCTGGCAGCCGAACCGCTTTTGGATTTTCGCCACGTCCGGGACGTGATCAAAGTGGCCGTGCGTTAACAGGAGCAGCTTTGGCGTAATGCTCCCGGCGATGAGCCAATCACACGTGCCGTCCGGCGCGTCGAACAGGATCGGACCCTCGGGCCCCTCGATCAGGTAGCAGTTCGTTTCGAAAATCCCGCCGCAGAAAGTCTTGTATCGCATCGCTCCAAACTGTAGCCGGGGTCGGTGACCCCGGCCAGACGGGGCCTGCCGCAATATTCGCCGGAACCACCGATCCCCGCTACAGCGGAACGAAAGCTGCGTGCAAGGGCGCGGCGAACGGCTCGTTGTTTGAATGTTCCGCCCAACCGATTGTCTCACTTCCTACGAATGAACTTACGCGCCGCGGTTTTCTTGCCTTCTGCAGGGATTCTGCGACTTTCCAAAACCTCTTTTTCCGAATGAAGCTACCTTTCCGCTCACTTTTTGTCCTGCCCGCTGTCGTTTTGGCCGCCGCGTTTACGACCGCGCCGCTCCAGGCGAAATCGGACGCTGGAAACGTCACCACCTCGGTCGGTCGCCTGCTCGAGGAGGGCCATTACACCCACCAGCCGCTCAACGACGAAGTCTCGAAGAAGTTTCTCAAGACCTACCTCGAGCTGCTCGATTTCAGCCATCTTTTCTTTACCCAACAGGACGTCGACATGTTGACTGCGAAATACGGCACATCGCTCGACGATGATGTGCTCCTGGGAAATTTGAAGCCAGCCTACGAAATCTACGATCTTTACACCAAGCGGGTCGACGATCGAATCGCCAAGATCAAGGAACAGCTGACCCAGCCGGTTGATTTCAAGAGCGACGCGAGTATCGAC
>JBEEHI010000227.1:0-7488 GCA_041167305.1 Verrucomicrobiota bacterium | reverse complement strand
TTTCGTCGGGTTGCACCGGTCTCATGAAGGCGGCGTTCGGTTTACGTTTTGAAGGAGTCTTTTTGGCAGTGGTTTTCGGCATAGAGGCTGACTAATCCTTCTCTCGTGAGAGGGCAATAATAAATTTCTCGATTCGAAAGATTTCTCCCCCGGTCAATTTGAGCGCCGGACCGCGATCGCCGCCACATCGTCAGGCGGCACTTTCCCATTATCGTGGATCGCGGCCTGGTCGATCACGCGGTCGAGTAATGCCTCCGCATTTTCCGCCAGCGGTTGCAGCATCTCTGCCAACCGGCTCGAGGAGAGCCGCGGATTTTCTTCGTGAGCCGACCCGTAAATGCCATCGGTGTAGAGGAAAAACGCGTCACCCGGTTCGAGGTTCACGCTGGTCTCGATAAACTCCGAGCGCTCCAGTAATCCCAGCGGCGGAGCCGACGAAGGAATGGATTCCGTGCGCCCTCCGGTCCGCGCCACGAGCAACGGCGGATGACCCGCGCCCACCACGCTCGCCCGGCCAGTCGCCGGATCGAGCGCCACGCACATCGCCGTCATGAACGAGCGCGCGCCGAAGATGCTGCGGAAATCGTTGTTCACCGCCTCCATGATTTTCGCCGGTTCGTTGTTCTCCCCGGTGCCGTGGTGGAACAGGAGTTTCGCCAAAGTAGTGAGCAGCGCTGCCGACGCTCCGTGTCCGGTTGCGTCCGCGATCCAGAAGAGCGTGCGGCCATCCGCCATCCGCAGCCAGCCATAGATATCGCCGCCCACTTGAATCACCGGCCGGTAGCAAGCCGCGATTTCCCATCCCGGCAGCACCGGTGGTTTTTGCGGAATGAGCGATTGCTGGGTCAGGCGCGCGGCTTCCAGGTCGCGCTCCAGGTTTCGTCGCCACGCCTCGAGTTCGTCATTCTGCTCCTGCAACTGGCTCCGCATCGAACGCAGGCGCAATTGCGTGTCGATCCGCGCCCGCAGCACGGCATCGTTAATCGGCTTGGTCACGAAATCGTCCGCGCCGGCTTCGAGGCACAACACTTCGCTTTCCTCGCCGCCGTGCCCGGTCAGCATGATCGCCGGAATTTGCGCCACGGCCGCGTTGCCATCACGCCGCAATTGCTTGAGCACTTCCGCTCCGTCCATGCCCGGCATGTCGTAGTCCAGGAGTAAGAGCGACGGCGGATCGGCGCGGAGCAGCTTAAGCGCTTCGATGCCGTCCGGCGCCTCGTTGCAATCAAACCCGGCGCGGGTCAGGATTCGCGTGAGCACCTTGCGGCTCGTCGCGTCATCATCCGCCACCAGGATTCGCTCGCCGGAATTCTTCGCCATGATTTTTCCTTTGATTCGAAATGAAATGGCGGCGGAACTGTATTTTTCTCAACCGCCTTGTTTCGAACCGGCCCATCGGCCTTGCATTTAAGGATTGTCAGCGGGCCGACAATGAATTACAACGCATACAATGTCGTCGAACCCGCTTATGAAACTTTCGCTCTCGTTGTCGCTGCTCGGTGCCTTTGCTTTGCTTACCGCCTGCGAGGATGAGCCACCGGTTCGCCCGACCCGGCATCCGTCGCGATACCCGGCGGCCACTCCCTCTCCTTATCCGCCGACGCAGCAACCTTACGACCCAAACAGCGCTGGTCCGCCGCCTCCGGTATCGAATACCCCCGAGCCCGCACCGCAGCCGACGGCCGCGACCGTGAACAAGCCGACGAAAGGCGATCTGCCCTACGGCATTCCGGTTCCGAATAAGCCTGGCTTTGTCACGAGTCCGTATGCGCCCAATTCCGGTTACGTCGATGTCCGCGGTTTCCCGCCGGGGACCGAAGTCAAGGACCCGTATACGCAAAAGATTTTCCTGGTTCCTTAATTCTTCGCGCTTGGAACGAGCGAAGTAGAGGCCGGCTCAATCGTGCCTGCCAGCCGCGCTGGACAAGCTCCTGAATTGTCTCGATGCTGAGCGTCGCCTGTCGCCAGAATCCTGCGCCCGCGAAGGCTGGAGTCGAACCGAATAATTAGAGTCACATGGAATTTCGCATCAAACGCGCCCCCCGCATCGAAGCCGAAATGGCGGTGCCCGGCGACAAGAGCATTTCGCATCGTGCGGTCATCATCGGTGCGTTAACAAACGGCGTTTGCGTCCTGCGCGGCTTCCTGCCGAGCGATGATTGTCTGCGCACTGTGCAGGCAATGCGCGCGCTCGGCATCAAGATCGAGCATCCCGAGCCGGACATGCTCATCGTCCATGGCAAGAGACGGCTGCTCACCGCGCCGGCGGCCGAAATCGATTGCGGCAACTCCGCCACGACCATGCGGCTGCTGACCGGACTCCTCGCCGGCCAAAGCTTCGACAGCGTCCTCGTGGGTGGCGCCACCCTTTCCGCGCGTCCGATGGATCGCGTGATCCAGCCGCTCCGTAAGATGGGGGCAACCATCGTCGCTCAGGGGCCTAACGAAACAGCGCCCGTCAAAATCCACGGCGTGAAACTGAAGGGCGCGCGGCACGATTTGCCGATCGCCAGTGCGCAGGTAAAAAGCGCGCTCCTGTTGGCCGGGCTTTTCGCGAAGGGCAAGACCACCGTGCATGAGCCGTTCCCGAGCCGGAACCACACGGAGTTGATGTTGAATTATTTTCTCGTCCGAACCGTGCGTGACGAAAATGACGCGATCAGTATTTTCGGCGACCAGGTTCCGGAGTCCCGGGACTTTCGCATCCCGGGCGATATTTCTTCCGCTGCTTTCTGGCTCGTCGCCGCCGCCGCTCAGCCGGGCGGTCATTTGCTCGTGCGCGATCTGGGATTGAACGATACGCGCACGGCTGTGCTCGGCGTACTGGTGCGCATGGGCGCCCAGGTTCGTGAAGCAGTCGACGACGTCGATCAAGTCGAGCCGAGTGGAACCGTGGAGGTAACGGGCGCGCCGCTCAAGGGCACAGTGATTCAGGGCAAGGAAATCCCGCAGCTCATCGACGAGCTGCCGATCCTCGCCGTCGCCGGGGCGCTAGCGACCGGCACGACAATTATTCGCCAGGCCCAGGAGTTGCGCGTCAAGGAAACCGACCGCATCGCCGCGATCGCGCATAATTTGCGGGCGATGGGCGTGGAAGTAATCGAGCAACAGGACGGCCTCGAAATCCACGGCCACGGGGAGTTGAAGGGCGCGCGAGTTGCGAGCTTCGGAGATCACCGGATCGCGATGGCGTTCGCGATCGCCGGCATGTTCGCGGATGGCGAAACGATTGTTCAGGACGTCGAGTGCGTCCGCGAATCGTATCCCGGCTTCGAAAAAGCGCTCGATGAATTCGTGAGCTCGAAACGGGTCCGCGTCACCACGCCGGTCATCAGCTCATTGACCCCGGCGAAAGCCGAAGAGGAATGAACGCGCGCGGCGGCGCTCATCGGGTTGTCGCGATCGACGGACCGGCGGCTTCCGGCAAAAGCAGCGTGGCGCGAGCCCTCGCGAAACAGATCGGGTTCGATTACGTCAACTCCGGCGCGATGTATCGCGCGGTGACCTGGCACATTCTGAACCACAACGTTGCTCCCGGCGACGCAGCCGCCATTGTGCACCTGTTGGAAAGCACCCGGATCGATTGCACGCTCGACGGCGATGGATCCCATATCCTGATTGATGGAGTCGATCCAAGCGCGCATCTCTGCGACGAACGCGTGAACGAAGAAGTCTCCCTCGTGAGCAGCGTTCCGCGATTGCGCGAAATCCTCGTCGAGAAAATGCGCGGCTATCTCCGCGACAACGACATCGTCATGGAAGGACGCGACATCGGCTCCGTCGTTTTTCCCGACACGCCCTACAAGTTCTACATCGACGCTTCGCCGGACGTCCGGCTGCGTCGCCGCCAGGCCCAGGGCTTGCGCGACCAGATCGCCGCGCGGGATCGGGCGGACTCCTCGCGCCGCGCCTCTCCGCTCATCATCGCCGAGGACGCGCACGTCATCGACAGCTCGAACCTAACGATCGAAGGCGTCGTCGGCGAGATCATCGGGCGATTGAAGATGAAAGGGTTGGAAATCCGCTCGCGCTTTTGAATCCGTACTACTGGTTTTGTTGCAACCTCATCAAACTGGTCGGCCGGATTTTTTTCCGGCTGCGCTGGCTGCATCGCGAACGCATGATCAATCACGGGCCGGTGATTCTCGCGGCCAATCACCAGAGCTTTCTTGATCCGCCGTTCGCCGGCAGCGCTTCCCGCCGCGCCATTTATTTTCTCGCGCGCCGGACATTGCTCGATGGTCGGTTCTTCGGCTGGCTCTTGCCGAAGCTGAACGTCATCCCCGTCGATTCGGAAAGTGGAAAAGATCGTACGGCGCTCAAGGCGTTGATCCGAATTCTCAGGGCGGGCGAGGGGACACTGGTGTTTCCCGAGGGCCAGCGCTCGCCGGACGGGAAACTGCAGCCAGCGCAGCCGGGACTGGGCCTGGTCATCGCGAAAACGCTCGCGCCGGTCGTGCCGATCCGAATCTTTGGGGCGTACGAGGCGTGGCCGATACACAAAAAATGGCCGCGGCCTGGACGCGTCACCGTCGTGGTCGGCGAACCGATCTATTTTACCGAGAAGGACCTTGAGCCGAGGGGCAAGGACCTTTACCAGCAATTGAGCCAGCGGGTGATGGACGCCATCGCGGGGCTCAGGCTGGAATGACGCGCTTGCGTTGCCCTCGCCAGCGGGAGACGGTGCGCGGTGCCACCCGACGACACGCCAAATAAAGTTTCTGATTCTTCCCGGGCGCCGCGCGCGGGCCTGATCCTGATGGTCGCTATCGTCGTCGGCACGGGCTTGATCGCGCTTTATGCGAACGTGCAAAAGGCGCGGCACGACACGATCGAAAAGGTGACGATCACTGCGATTTCAAGCACGTCCACCGCCTCTGCGTCGCCAGCGCGTCAGCCATAAATTTTGATTTCCCGCTCATGCTCAGGAGCAAGAGTGGGTTTTCGTTCGAATAACCCGGTAATGTCCTTGTCTAAACAAACCATGAAGAAGTTTTCCGTTTTCCCGCTGATCGCCGCCCTGGCGTTTTTCGTTTCCTGCCAGAAACAGCAAACCGAAGAGGAACGAAAGGCCGAGGTCGAGCGGCAGGTGCAGGATCGTCTCGCTGCCGAACGCCTGGACACGGAGAAGCAGCGTCTCGCGCAGGAGCAGGCTGACGTCGAGGCGCGGGAAAAAGCTGTCTCGGACAAGGAAGCCGCAGCCAATACCGTTGTGGCGGAGCCAACCGCTATCACGGCCACTGCCCCGGGGGTCCGCGAACGAACTGAAACCCGCACGGAAAAACGATCCACCGCTTCCTACGGAATGTTTTATCAGAAGCTCGATCCCTACGGCGAATGGCGCGAGACGAACGATTACGGCTACGTCTGGCAACCGCGCGAGGCGGAACAGTCTCGCGACTGGCGTCCGTACACCGAAGGGCGCTGGGTTTATAGCGACGCCGGTTGGACCTGGGTTTCGGACGAACCGTTCGGCTGGGCGACGTATCATTACGGGCGCTGGATGCGGCTGAAACGCGTCGGCTGGGTTTGGGTGC
This sequence comes from Verrucomicrobiota bacterium, assembly GCA_041167305.1. Classification (GTDB taxonomy): domain Bacteria; phylum Verrucomicrobiota; class Verrucomicrobiia; order Chthoniobacterales; family UBA10450; genus AV80. The sequence continues at coordinate 1,951 of JBEEHI010000227.1, read as the reverse complement.
CGGGCGATGAGTGGGCGCCAGCCTGGGTCTCGTGGCGCACGAACAAGGATTACGTCGGCTGGGCGCCGTTGCCGCCCGAAGCGCGCTTTGATCGGAGCAGCGGCATCCAGAATTGGGCCGACAGCTATTACGATATCGGCCCGGAACAATATTCGTTTGTCTCGAGCAATAAATTCGGGGACGAGCACGTCCGCCGCTCCCTCGTTCCGACGGATCGCAACATCTCGATCGTGATGGACACCAACAATGTCACCCGGATCACGTTCGCGAACACGACGATCATGAACGAAGGACCGAGTTACGATGAATTGCGATCGCGCAGCCAGCGGCCGATCGAGCGTTATCGGCTGCGCAGGCAGAATACAGAGGCGGCCGCCATTGTGCGCGGCGATGAACTGGAAATTTCCGTTCCCATTATCACCGAGATCCGCGATATGCCGCGCCCGCGCCGTATCAAGGAACGCGTGATCGAGATGAACATCGATAACGGCTGGACCATCGCGGATCGTTCCGCGGCCGAGCGGGCGCGAACGAAGATCCGAACGGAATCGACGCCGCCATCCAACGCGCCGCCGAAGACGTTCGTGAAGCCCGAAGAAAGCACCACCGCTCCAGCGACACCGGCGGCTACCGCCGCGGCAACGCCGACTGTGTCTACTCCAGCGGCTGCGAGCGCAACGCCGGCAGCCACGATCACCACCAAGCCGAGTCCCTCCCCGACCGCAGCGCCGGCACCGAGCGCGACCGCAGCGGCAGCAGCAAGTGCAACTCCGGCGGCAGCGGCGAGTGCAACGCCCAGAACGCGTCCGAGATTTTCACCGAGTCCGACACCGGCGGCAACGGCATCAACGGTGGCTTCGCCAACGCCCGCCGTGTCCGCCACGGTACGACTCCGTCCGTCACCGTCGATCCGTCCCAGACCATCTCCATCCGTCGCGCCATCTGTCTCTCCGGCTACGACGGCGGCTCCCGAAGCGGTTGCCACCGCACCTGCTGCAACGACAACGCCGGTCCCGGCAGTTTCGCCAGTGATTCGAAACCGGCCTTCACCACTCCCGGTGATAACGCCTGAGGTTCGACGAAAGGTCCCACCGCCAACATTCAAGACGCCCGAGCCAACGGCGACGGCATCAACTGCGACCAAGCCCGTGCCGACTCTCACGCCCGTGCGCCGCGCGACTCCGCCGCCCCGAACGGTTTTGCCAACGCCGACGGTAGCTCCGCAACAGACCGATGCCGCGGCGCCAACAGTTCCACCGACGGGACCGAAGCGAGTCATGCCGCCACGCATGACGCCGCCTCCCGCCGTGACTACGCCGCCGCCGGTTGCAACACCGAGCGTCGCGCCTTCGTCGCCGGCGGCGACTAATGATCGCCTGAAAAACCGAAGGCCCAAGCCACCTGGCCCTGCCGAAACGGAAACCGCAACGCCGACCCCGGCGCCTGTACCTCCGCCGAACTAGTCACTTGCCCGCGCGCTCGATCATGAGCGAGCGCGCGTAGGCCAGCGTGTCGACGGCATCGACGGTTTTGTCGCGCCGAATCGCCTTGATGCGCGGAAAACGCAGGGCCAGGCCGCTCTCGTGCCGAGTACTGGGCTGGATGGAATCGAACGCGATCTCCAGCACGGTGTCCGGTTTTACTTCGCGATACCGGCCGCGATTTGAAATCGTCTGCGTTTTGAAATGCTCGGTTAGCTCCGCGATCTCGACATCAGTCAGACCGCTGTAGGCTTTTCCGATCGTAAGCAGCTCGCCGCTTTTCTCGTCGCGCACCGCGAAAGTGTAATCGCTCAGGACGTGGTTGCGCTTGCCGTGTCCGAGTTCAGCCGCGACAACGACTACATCGAGCGTGGCCAGCTCCTTCTTTAGTTTGAACCAAAACATTCCCCGGCGGCCCGGCGAATAAATGCTCTCCGGATCTTTCACCATCAGCCCTTCGTTGAAACGGC
>JBEEHI010000226.1:0-3889 GCA_041167305.1 Verrucomicrobiota bacterium | reverse complement strand
CAAGGCCGTCGCGGCAGATCTGAAGTCGATGAAAGTCGAGGGCGAGATCAGCTACGAGACAGCGCACGCGCGCGAGGTCGATCGGCTAAGCATTCCCGAATGGTTTGAGAAGCGCGGTATCGCCGGTCTGCCGATCGCGATAATCCGGGCCGCTTACGTCGGCGAGTACGGTTTGGAAATCGATCAGCAAAGCGCGCTCAACCTGTTGCTGACCATGGGCGACAAAACGCCGCCGGATGAGTTTCGCATTTTCGGCCCGAGCGATGAGCGTTTTCATATCGCCGAAGGAAACGACAGCGTGCCCACGCGGCTGGCGGAGCGGCTGAAGCAGCCGGCAGAATTCGGCACGCGCCTGGAGGCAATCAGCAGCGACGGCCGCGGATTCAAACTGGCGTTGCGAACCGACAACACCACCACCGAAGCGAAGGCAGACATGGTCGTTCTGGCGCTCCCATTCACCATTCTTCGCCAGCTCGAAGTGCGCGTGAAACTCCCGGAAGCAAAACGGAAAGCGATCCGGGAACTCGGCTATGGCACGAACGCGAAATTGATCGCCGGCTTTTCCCGCCGCGTTTGGGAGGAATCGCACAGCACCGGCTACACTTTCACCGACCTGGATTTTCAATGCTGCTGGGAAACCAGCCGGGGACAACCGGGCTCGCACGCGATCCTGACAAATTTCGCCGGCGGAAATCTCGGCCTTCATCTCAACGATGGCGAGGTGCCGGATCGCGCCGCGAAATTCGCGTCGCAGGCCGAGCGGATTTATCCCGGCGCGGTCGATGCGTTCACGAAGAAAGCGATTCGCCAACATTGGCCAAGCTCTCCGTTCGCCCTTGGCTCCTACACCTGCTACAAACCCGGCCAATACACGACCCTGGCAGATTCCGTGGCGACACCCGCCGGCAATCTGTTTTTCGCCGGCGAACACACCAGCTCCGAGTTCAACGGCTACATGGAAGGCGCCGCCGAATCCGGCGAGCGCGCCGCGAAAGAAGTGCTGGCCAAGATCGGACGGCGGAGGTAACCCGGTTTAGGGCTTGGTTGGACTCCCGGAGGCGCGCGGCGACGAAACGGATTTAGCGGGATTGGTGGATTGTTTGTCTGCGGCCGTCGGGGTCGTGGCGCGCTCTTTCTTATTCAACTCAGCGATAACTTCTGCCGTGAAGTCCATGCTATCGAGCGAAAATAGGATTGGGGAGAAGCGATTCAGACTAGCGCCGGACTTGTCGAAAATGAGGTCGAGGTTTTTCACTTTCCCGCGCTCCACCACCACATCGACGATCTCCTTCACAATCCCTTCGCGCAGGCGAAGCATCTGTTGCTGGAGCTGTTGCTCGCGCGTTTGCCGGAAATCGTTGATCTCGCGCTCCATGTTTTTGATGCTCGCGATTTTTTCGCCACGTTCCTTTGCTTTTGCCGCCTTTGCCTCTGCCGTCAGAACTGGTGCGTCGAGCTGGGCGTTGAGCTTATTGATTTCATCCAGCGCTTTCTTATAGCCGTCGGTCCGGTCGTCGAATTCCTTCTTCGCGGCCTTCGTCGCTTCGTTGAGTTTCGCCTCAGCCTCCTTGGTTTTGCTGTACTCCTTCAACACGCGCTCCATGTCGATTATTCCGATCTTCGTCTGCGCCCGTATCTCGGCGGCGCTGGCAAGGCAGAGAAAGATCATTAGTGCGCGCAGCGCGGAGTGGGAAAATACAGGCATAGGTCAGGCAGAGTTTCGTATCGAAACCGATCAGGGAGTTCGGGCGAGACTGTCTTCCATGAAAATTGCTCGCACCGGCAGATCGAGACGCAGGCCGAGTGTTGCGTCGATCCCGTCTCCGAAATGCACATCTCTGTTCGTGAGAAGAAAAGCTTGCAACGACGCCGGTTGGTTCGTGTCGAGATTGAATGGACCGATCGAAACCTTGCGGGTGAAAAGCTCCGTTCCTGACACGACATTCATTTCCTCGACGCGCGGAGCGTCCCGGAGGGTCGCATTGCGGGGCGACGACGCTCCCCAGTTTCCTAACCATAGAAGTACCGCGACCATCACGGCGCAGCCCGTGAGGACGATACCAAGCCGCAATCGAAAAAACGTCAACCACAGCGAAAGGCGTTCTCCCAAATTGGACATACGATCGCCGTCGGCGCTCAACTGCTGCATGGACAAACTCGACGGCTTTAAGCCGTCGAGTTTTTGAGGGGGGCGGTCTATTGGTGGGGGCTGGAGGGCGTCAAGCTGCCAGTGCAGAATCGATTCGACTAACGCCGGAATCTCTGGCGAGCCGAGCTTGAGCAACTGATCTCGTTTCGCGCTTGCTTGACATAGCTCCGTTTCCACTAGGAACTCGCGCGCCAGGAAACCAGTCAGGATCGCCTCCCGCTGTAAAGAAAGCGTCGGCCGCTGGCCCAGCAGCTCGTCGCGCTGTTTCCCGACCTGGCGTAACGCGTCGTCGATCTCGCTGCGCGGTTTCATGTCATCCATCGGATTTCGTGAGATCCAAGCGCGCCAAGGTTACGAGCAGCCTCTCCTTGCATCGGGTGAGTCGAGTGCAGACTGTTTTCGGGTTCATCTTTCGGGCTTCAGCGATCTCCCGAAACGTGAGTTCGCCAAAAAAGTGGAGATGCACGAGATCCCGATCGGACTCCGGGAGCTCGTTTATTGCTCGGTGCAGGATCGCGGCCCGATCGTTCTGCGCTGAGACTTCCGCGGGAGACTTGCCTTCTTCTTTATGGTCGTCGAAGTCGCATAACGGGACCAGGAGATGTGCACCACGTTTCTTTGCTGAGGTTGCACGGTAAAAGGTCGACGCTTGCCGGACCGCGATTCCGAAGAGCCAGGCTCGAAACAGTCCCTTCTCCGAAAATGTATCGATCGTTCGGATCGCGGCTTCGATCGAGGCTTGCGCGACATCCTCGGCATCCTGTTGCTCGAACGAGTGGTAGAGGCGGTGCACGAACGTCACGAGCACTGGCCAAATCTTCGGGAATAAGAGGCTCCACGCAGCCAAATCTCCTTCTCGGCACCGCCTGCCGAGTGCTTCGATCTCTTCAAATCTTGGTTGGACCGCGGTCATGGCCGAGCCGTCCGGAGATGAATGCGATGCGCCATTGAGTGGAGGCCGCGCGAATTCCCGAGCGCGTGCGAAACCATTCGTGCGCGTCCCGGATGAGGGAGGTGCGAAGGCAGGCAGTCGGCTTCCAAGGATCAACATGGTCTCTACTGCTCTGTAGGATTTGCCGGCCGGATTCCTTCAGAATTTCTTGAAAAATCCTTCGTTGCGGGAGCGGAATACGAGGGAGAGTCCCGCTTGTCGGCTACCAAGCAGCGGCGGTTACTAAACCGCCGCCCTTTGTTAATAGGTCTCGACCGGGGAGCGTTTCCCATCCTCGGGGCTACGCTTTGCGGCTTCCTCTTCCCCAAGGACTGCGACGCGCAAATCCCAAATCTCAGCGTCGATCTCTTTAAACTTTGCCTCAGAAAATTCATGCGGCGCGGCGAGCTTCGCTTTTGTTTGAGCGACGCTTTGCAACGCCCGTTCAATTTGCGCGGACGGAAGTTTGCCCAGTGTTGAATGCACTTCGCCGATCGAATCGACCCGGTGGCAAATCATCACCCAATCGTTCCCCGCTTCGATCGCGAGCCGAATCGTTTCTTCAAGGCCGTATTCATTCAGGATCGCGCCCATATCGAGGTCGTCGGTCATGATGAGGCCTTCGTATTGAAATTCTTCCCGTAGCAGGTTCGTGACGATCTCGCGCGAAAGAGAGGCGGGACGTTTCGCGGCGTTGAAGGCCGGATACCAGCCGTGGCAAATCATCATGCTGTCGACGGTGCCGACAAATTGCCGGAACACCGCCAGCTCCTGTTCGTCCAATTCCGCTCGCGACCGCTCGATCTTCG
>JBEEHI010000225.1:0-6445 GCA_041167305.1 Verrucomicrobiota bacterium | reverse complement strand
GAAAAATGCGCCTCCACTTCATTCGTATCTTGCCAGGCGACAAAGTTATGCTAGAGGTTTCCCCCTACGATTTGTCGAAGGGGCGGATCACTTACCGCCAGAAGTGACAACCGCGGAGCCAGCTCCGCGTTTTTCGTCTCGCCGAATCAACCAGTTATGAAAGTTCGACCATCAGTAAAAAGACTTTGTGTAGCGTGCAAGATCGTGAAACGGAAGAACGTTGTCCGCGTGATCTGCACGAACCCGCGACATAAACAGCGGCAGGGATAAATTTATGCCAAGACTTTTGGGAGTTGAAATACCGGCCGAGAAACGCATCGAAGCGTCGTTGACCTACATCTACGGCATCGGGCCGAGTACGGCGAAGCGAGTGCTCGAACAGACGAACATCAATCCGAACCTGCGCGCGAAAGACCTGACGCCGCATCAGGTCAACGAAATCATTCAGGCGATCACCGGCAACAAGATGTTGATCGAAGGTGATCTTCGCCGCGAAACGCAGGGCAATTTGAAGCGCCTCCAGGCGATTAACTGCTATCGCGGCATTCGGCATCGGCGCGGGCTCCCCGTCCGTGGCCAGCGCACCTCGACGAACGCGCGCACGCGCAAGGGACCGCGCAAGACCGTCGGCGTCATTCGCAACAAGGACGCGAAGGCCGGAAAAGTTTAACGATTAGGAATTTTGACCATGGCAGATTCAGACGAAAAGAAACCGGCAAAGACAAAGGCACCAAAAGCAAAGGCCGAGGAACCAGCTCCCGTTGAATCAGCCGCCCCGGCTGCTGAGGCTCCCGCCGCAACGACCGAGCAGCCGACCGTAACCGCCGCCGCCGAAGCTCCCGCCAAGCCCGCGAAGAAAGCCAAGGCGAAGAAGGAAGAAGCGCCCGCCCCCGAGCCGCCGAAGGAAAATCTCTCCCTCGACCCGAACGACGTCGAGAAGCCGAAGATCATCAAGGCGAAGGGGAGCAAGAACGTTCACACCGGCATCGCCCACGTCCTTTCCACTTTTAACAACACCATCGTCACGATTACCGACCTGAAGGGGAACGTGATCGGCTGGTCGAGCGCCGGTAAAGTAGGCTTCAAAGGTTCGCGCAAGAGCACCGCTTACGCTGCCCAGATGGTCGCGCAGGACGCTTCCCGCCAGGCCATGGGACACGGTTTGAAGGAAGTCGAAGTGCTCGTCCGCGGTCCCGGCGCCGGCCGTGAATCCGCAGTCCGCGCGCTCCAAGCGATCGGTCTCGATCTCACCGTCATCCGCGACGTAACCCCCGTTCCCCATAACGGTTGCCGTCCGCCGAAACAGCGCCGCGTCTGATCCTCTTAACCACTTAACTTTCTCAACCTCTCAACTCTTCATGGGCAGATACACCGGACCGAAAACCAAAGTGAGCCGCCGCTATGGCGTCCCGCTTTTTGGACCAGCCAAGGCGCTCGAGCGAAAGAATTATCCCCCCGGCATGCATGGGCCGAAGGGCTCGCGCCGCAAGCAATCCGACTACGCCATTGCCCTCGGCGAAAAGCAGAAGCTCCGGTATCAATACGGCCTCCTCGAAAAACAATTTCGCCGGATTTTCCAAACCGCCTTGCGCAAGCGCGGCGTCACCGGCGAAACGCTCCTCCAGCTTTTGGAGACACGCCTCGATAACGTCGTCTTTCGTCTCGGCCTCGCGAACACGCGCAGCGGCGCGCGCCAGCTCGTTTCTCACGGCCACGTCCAGGTGAACGGCCGGAACGTGAACATCGCTTCCTACAACTGTAAGGCCGGCGACGAAGTCATGGTGAAAGACAAACCGAAATCGCGCCAGCTCGCCTTGCGCAATCTCGAGCTCACCCAGATCGCTCCCGTCCCCGACTGGCTCGTCGCCAATCGCGACGCCTTGAGCGGCAAAGTCTCCCGCGTTCCCGCGCGCGAGGAGATGCAACCGATGGTCAACGAACAGTTGATCGTCGAGTTGTATTCGCGCTAAGTGGAGCTGGAGTAGATCGAGCGTCCACCGCTCGGTCCACTTTTAGCGTTCAAAGTCGGTAAGGTATTGACGGACACATTCGTCGTCTGCCAGACTCGTTCGTATGAAGCAAACCATGGCGGTGACCCTCCTTTCCCTGGCAATCGTTCAAGCGAGCTATTCGGACCCCATACCGATCCGCGGCCCGCAAGCGGCACCGGGTGTGAAAGAGGCATTCGAGAAATTCAACGAGGATGCCGCGGCGTGGAACCGGCGGTGTGCGATCACGAACTCCGAGGCCGAGCAATCGTGGTGCGAAAAAGAACGGGCCCAGCTTGATTACCGTAAAGGGAAGCTGCTCGCGGGTGGCTCGAATCCGACGGAAAATACTATTTTCGAACTCACGCTGAGAACAAGGGGGGGAGGCAAAGTTGTGAAACAGATCAAGAGCGACTTAAGCGGCGCTTTCATGATCGGCACTGTTCCTCCCGGCTCCTACACCCTCGAGTTGCGCACGAAAGACGTGCCGCGGTTCCCGGCCTTCACGATAAAGATCGCTGGGATGAAATCTGGCGACAGCGAGAAAGGCGTTTTGACTCGATATCTGGTGGGCGGGGCGGCGTTCGATATAGAAACAGTTTCGGGAACGCCTCTGCGTGGTCTGATCACTCCTGGCGCGAAGAATGCCAAAACGATGATTTGGCTCTCGCAAGCAACAGGTAGCCTTCTTCCAGGGCGCTGGGTTGAACAGGGATCCGCCCAAGCCGTAGCGTTTCGCAACACCGGCTACTACAGCATCGACGCAATCAGGAAGATGCAGGATCACGTTGACCTCGGTCGCTGATCGCTGGAACGACCTAGGTCTCCAGCAGTTCGATCGCTTTGCTGTAACTGCGGCGCTGGAGGAAATGGCGCAGTTGGGGATCGATCGTCGCCGGTAGCTGTTGTTCGAGCTGCTCAATCTTTTCGGAGACTTCGCGGAGTCGATTCGTGTGACGCTCCGGATCACGGCGAGACTCTTCGTCGCCGATGATGGCCAGCCGTTCGCGGAGGGCGGCGGCGAGCGCGGTTAAGAAATCGTCCATCGGAAAAGCTTGAAACGGGGAGAGGTTTCGCGCAAGCGTCGGTTATGAGTGCGGCGGCGTCGAAGAAAATCCTGATCGTGGACGATGACGTGGCGTTGATGCGCGTGATGCGGGAGGCACTGACGTCCATGCTCCGTTGTGACGTGGATACGTCGGCGAAACCGGAATACGGATTCGAGCTGGCGCTGAAGAAAACTTACGACCTGCTGATGTTCGATTTCCAGATGCCGATGATCGATGGGGCGATGCTCTTTCTTTTGATCGGCAAAGTTTACAACAACGCCGTGCCGCCGAGGATCGTGCCGCCGCTGTTGCTGGTAACGGGCAAGGGCGACGAGAAACGGGCGCAGGAATTACTTCAGGAAGCCGGCGTGAGGGGGTTGGTGCCGAAACCGTTCTCGATCGATCGGTTGATCGAAAAGGTGAAGGAGTGTTTGCCGGGCGTGGAGACGATATCGGCGTAAGGTGGAGGCCGCGCGCCCCCGGGCCCCTGTATTATGAGCGTCTGCTCCCGGCGGCCTGAGGGCGGGCCGGCTCCAATTATCGTCCGGCTTCTTCGATGAGCTGGCGGCGAGCTTCGATCCAGTCGTGGGCGGAATCGCCGGGGAGCGAAAGCTGGTGGCGGCGCTCGGCGAGGAAGTAGGCGCGAATGCGGATTTCGTCGTCCGTCGGTTCGGCGGAACGGGAGGCGGCGGGCTTCCGGGCGGAAGTCACCGGCTTCCTGGCGGCGGACGGTTTCTTTTTCTTCGCCCGCGTGGCGGCTTTCTTCTTCGGCTCAGGCGCGCTCATTTTGCCGTTGGCCGAGGGCGCGTCTGCATCCTCTGCGGGCTTATTCTCAACTGGGGTTTTCGGTTTTCTGGCCACGATTCGATTTCGGTTCTAAGTGTTGTCAGACCGAATACCGCTTGGCGCGGCGGCGCAAGCGGATTTTGCAAAGCGGCGGTTGCGCAACGCGCCGGACTGCGCCTACCGTGCGGCCATGCGACACTTCGTTATCCGCTGGCTCGTCACGACAGTGGGCGTCATGGTCGCCGCCGCGTTCATCAAAGGAATTCACTATGACACCACAGCAGCGCTCATCGGCGCCGCGTTGCTCCTCGGAATCCTGAACGCCTTCGTCCGGCCAGTCCTGTTGATCATAGGAGCGCCGTTGATTTTGCTAACGCTGGGAATTTTTATCCTGATCGTAAACGGCCTCATGCTTTACTGGGTGCCGGGCATCGTGACCGGATTTCACGTCGATAGTTACAGCAGCGCGTTCTGGGGAGCGGTGGTGGTGAGCATCATTAGCTGGATGCTGAGCGCATTCTTTCGCGGAAGCGATGGGCGCGTCCACGTCCTGACGCATCACACCCAGATCAAACGCGTCCAGGGCCGCGTGATCGAACCGGGAAGCCGAAACGGATGACCTATTGTCTCGGAATGATTTGCCGCGCCGGCGCGGTGTTTTTGTCGGACTCGCGCACGAGTGCCGGGATGGACAACATCACCATGTGCAGCAAAATGCGCGTCTACGAAAAGCCGGGCGACCGGGTGATTTGCATTCTGAGCTCCGGGAATCTTTCGCTGACACAGGCCACAATCGCGTTGATCGATGAGGACATGCACCTCGGGAAAGAGGATCCGGGTCGCGAACAATTGACGAACCGGCAGACGCTTTACGAGACGATCAACTACGTGGGCTCGAAGGTTCGCGACGTCGAGAAGCGGCACCGCGAAGCGCTGGAGGCGGACGGGTTCGATTTCAACATTCACCTGATCGTCGGCGGGCAGATCAAGGGATTCGCGCCGGAGGTGCACCTGATTTATCCGCAGGGCAACAGCATCCACGCGACGCGGGATTGCCCGTTCCTCCAGATCGGCGAGCGAAAGTACGGCAAGCCGATTCTGGATCGCGGCTTCACCTACGAAACGGAACTCGCGGACGCGGTGAAGGTGGGGATGATCTCAATCGATTCGACAATGACGAGTAATGTGGCGGTCGGACCGCCGATCGATATTCTTTGTTACGAAACCGATTCGTTGCAGGTGAAACTGCGCGCGCATCTGGACGAAAACGATCCTTACCTGCGGACGATCAGCGAACGCTGGCAGGACGGCATCGTGAAGCTGGTCAACGAGATGCCCGCGCCGGATTTCAGCAAACCGGCGCTCGGGTTTGCGACGGCGGCGTAGATGCTGCGCGTCAAAATCTGCGGGTTGACGACGCCGCGGGATGCTGCGGCGGCCATCGAATTCGGCGCCGACGCCCTGGGTTTCAATTTCTATCCGGGGAGTAAGCGCTACCTGCGAATGGAAGCGGCCCGCGAGTGGATCGCGAGTTTGGCCGGCAATGTCGAAAAGGTCGCGATCCTGGTAAACCCAAGCTGGGACGAAGCGAAGGTGGCTGCAACTACGCCCGGCATTACGGCGCTGCAATTGCACGGAATGGAAACGCCTGAGTTTTGCCGGCGATTGAGGGAGGCTCGGATCCGGTTCGAGAAGGCGCTTCCTGTAACCGGCCCGGATTCATTGGCGAACATGCCTGATTTCTTCACGCCTTCAGTGCTGCTCGATTCTGGCGGGGCGGGGGAATTCGGCGGCAGCGGGCGGACTTTTCCGTGGGACATTGCCCGCGACTTCGTGCTCGCTCATCCGCACCTTCGCGTGCTCCTCGCCGGCGGATTGACGCCAGGGAACGTCGCGGAAGCAGTGGCTATGGTCCGGCCGTTCGGGGTGGATGTCACCAGCGGAGTGGAGTCCGCGCCCGGCCGCAAAGATCACGCCCGACTGCGCGATTTCATCGCCGCGGCACGGGCCAGTTGAGGAGCTGCCCGTCCCGGGGCGGGGCGGCAATGGCCGCAGGTGGGCTGGTCTGCTTCCTGCTAATAATGCCGCAGCATTCATCAACTCCACATCATCTATGCCTAATCGCCTTACAACCTTCCTCTGCGCCGGAGCGGCACTCTTCACCGCCCTCGCCGTCGTGAACGCGCAGAGCAGCTCGCCGTCCGCGGCGCCCAGCTCCAGCCCTGTAGATACCATCCAAAAGGCTCCTCTTGCGGAAACAAAAACCAAGCCTGCCACTCCGCCGCTTCCGACGGGTCCCTCAATCAAAAGCGACAATCTTCTGCTCGTCCAAGCTACGACTTCCAACGCGGCCACTTCGCCAGCTCCCGCGACTTCGACTACTACCAGCACGACCACAACGGCCACTGGACCAGTGGAACCTGACAACGTCAGCGATAGCGGCGGGGTCGCCGTTCGCGAATTTCAAGGCGACGACGTGGGCGCGGTTCTGCGCCTCCTCGCGCGCCAGGCCAAGATCAACATGGTCGTCAGCGAAGCGGTTGTCGGCACCGTGACGATGCGTCTGGAAGATGTCACGGCGCTGCAGGCGGTCTCGATCATCGTCAAGGCCAAGGGCCTGTT
>JBEEHI010000224.1:0-7657 GCA_041167305.1 Verrucomicrobiota bacterium | reverse complement strand
TGTCGACTTCCATCATGCCGCCCTTGGCCGCCTCTTTCATGAAGGCTTTGTCCTTGTCGCTGAGCGCGGCCGTTGCGGGGCTCTTCGACGGCTGCTCGGTCTTCTTTTCTTCTTTCTTGGCCGCGGCCTGAGCCGAAACGCCGAGGCAAAGCCCGGCGCCGATCAGGGCCACTACTGCAATTCGCGAGAATATGGTCATTTGTTTTTTCATAAGATAAACTGGTTGTTTCTAACGCCGATGGGTCCGGCACCTAGACTTCGCGCGCACCGGCGATTCTGGACGTGACCTTTTGTGAGGGGCCTAACGATCGGGCGATTTGCGCCCACGGTCGGCTTGGGACCGCTGCAAGTCAGCCACCTTTCGGATCAGTGATGCGTCGCTGCCCTCGGTCAAATCGGCCGCGTATTGGTACCAGGCAATGGAGTTCTCGGTGTCTTCCTTTTGCTCATATAGAACGCCCAGCCGCCGCGCGTGATCGACGCTCTGCGGTTCCGCCTCATGGCGCGCAAACGTTTCCTCTATCTGCTGTTCGAGTGATTCGCCGGGGAGTGCCATCCGGCTTTGCTGCTCGAGCGAAACCGCCGCCGCCTTGTCTTTGATCAGGTCGCGATAACTTTGGGCCTGCGTCCAGCCACCGGTCTTCATCGCCGCCCGGGCCGCCGCGTCTTTGCCGAGCCGAAGCGCCTCGGCGTCCGTCGGATCGATTTCTCTGAGCTTGTTGTAAACTTCGACCTCCTGGTCGCTCTCCCCCAGCTCATGATGGAGCCGACCCAGCTCGTGGAGAATTTTTGTGTCGCCCGATTTTTCTTCGAGCAATGTCCGCAAGGCGAAGACACCGATCTCCGGCCAGCCCGCCGCCAGCGCCGCCTCTTTCAAGACGAGGTTCGCCTGTCGGTTGTAAGGTTCGTCCTCCAAAACCTTCTCAATCATTTCCACCGCGCGCTTCGGATCTTTCTTCATCTCGCGCTGCGCTTTCATGACCGAAAGAGCCGCGGTCGAAACGCTGAACAACGCTTTCTTCGCGGACTTCTGCTTCGTCACTTCGGCCCGGCGCAATAACTGGCGGCCAGTCAGAAACTCCGGCTCCTGCTTCAGGATCCCTTGCAGGAGCGAAATCGCGTAATCGAAATTACGCAGCTCGATCGCCGCCACCGCTTTCAGCCAGTGGCTGCGCAGTTGTTCGCTCAGTTCCTTTTCCGTTTTGAGGGGCATACCACGTCTCGTAACACAAGCGAAACGCCTGAGTTACCTCTTATATTCCGGGGGCTTTCAAAACAAATCCATCTGCGGTTTTTGGGAAACGGGCCCCGGCTTTTTGCCGCGCCGGCCTCGCGCGGGCTTCGGCGTTTCCACGGCGCCGTTTGGTTTTTCCAGGTGCGAGAGAATGTCCCGGGCGCGATCGAGAATTTCCCTCGGGATCCCGGCCAGTCGCGCGACGTGAATGCCGTAGCTTTTGTCAGCGCCGCCCGGGATGATCTTGCGGAGGAAAATGATCTGCTCGTTCCATTCGCGCACGGCGACGTTGAAGTTCGCGACGCCTTTGCGCTCCGTAGCCAGTTTCGTCAGCTCGTGGTAGTGGGTCGCGAACAGGGTGCGCGCCTTGATCTTGTCGTGGAGAAATTCGGCGACGCTCCAGGCGATGGAAAGTCCGTCGAAGGTCGAAGTGCCGCGTCCGATCTCGTCGAGAATCACGAGGCTGCGTTCGCTCGCGTTGTTCACGATGTTCGCGGTCTCGTTCATCTCCACCATGAACGTCGACTGGCCGCGCGAAAGATCGTCGCTTGCGCCGACCCGGGTGAAAACGCGGTCCACCAAACCGATCTCCGCGCTCGACGCCGGGACGAAACTGCCGATCTGCGCCATCAACACGATCAAGGCCACCTGCCGGATGTAGGTCGATTTTCCCGCCATGTTCGGGCCGGTGATGATCGCAAGCCGCATTCGTTCGCCATCGAGATCGGTGTCGTTAGGCACGAACTTTTCCTCGGCCAGGTTCTGGTCGAGCACCGGATGGCGTCCGTCGCGGATCACCAACCGCAGCGATTCGTTCAACGCCGGCCGGGCATAACCGTAGAGCCGCGCGGTCTCCGCGAGTGAGCAGATGGCGTCGAGCGTCCCAATCGCGGCGGCCGTCTCCTGGATCGGCTCGAGTTCGCGCAGCGTTTCTTCGCGCAGGGTTTGGAAGAGCTGGTACTCGAGCTGCCGCGCTTTCTCGTCCGCGCCGAGAATTTTCGATTCCATTTCCTTCAGCTCCGGCGTGATGAAACGCTCGCCGCCCACGGTTGTTTGCTTGCGGATGTAACGCTCCGGCACGTTCGCGAGGTTCGACTTCGTGATCTCGATGAAGTAGCCGAACACGGAATTGAACCGGACCTTGAGCGACTTGATCCCGCTCTCGGCGATCTCGCGCTCCTGCAATTGCGCGATCCAGTTCTTCCCTTCGCGCGAACCCTGCCGCAGCTCGTCCAGATCCGCATCGAAGCCGTCGCGGAAAATCCCGCCGTCTTTCAGGACCATTGGCGGATCGTCCACGAGCGCAGCGCTCAATCTCTCTGTGAGCCCGGGCATTTCCTGAAGCGATTCGAAGACTGCGCGGCAAAGAGTCCCCGTCTGCGGTTCTTTTCCGAAATCCACGCGATCGATCAGCTTCCGCAGCTCGTTCTTCAGCTCCGGGATTTGTTGCAGCGAAACTTTCAACGCGACCAGATCGCGCGCGTTGCCCGAGGCCTGGCTCAACCGGCCCGCGGCGCGCTCGAGATCCCGGATTGATTTCAGGCAACTCCGCAGCGCCGCGAGCAGATCGGCCTCGTGCAAAAGATCGGCGATGAATTGTTGCCGGCGCTCAAGTTCCGCGAGATCGCGCAACGGCTGCAAAATCCAGCTCCGCAATTTCCGGCCGCCCATCGGCGTGACCGTGCGATCGAGCGCAGCGAGCAGGCTCATGTTTCGCGCGCCGCGGGATTCGACCAGTTCGAGATTCACCTGCGTCGCCGCATCGAGCATCACGTAATCGTCCCGCGCGTCGCAGCGCAACGCCGCGAGATGGTCCACCTTCCGCCGCAGCTGCTGCTTCAAATAGTGGATGATCGCACCCGCCGCGCCGATCGCCGCCGGCATTTCGCTGCAACCAAAGCCGTCGAGCGACTTCACCTTAAAGTGCTCGCACAAGGTGAAGCGCGCGTGATCGGTGAGAAACGCGAAATCGTCGTAAGCCAGCGCGCCCGCGATCTCACCGAACTCCGCTTTCTGTCGTTCGCTCACCAAAACTTCCGCGGGCGAAATCCGGGCGAGATCGTCGAGGAGCGCACTGCCAATGCTCGCCTCGGTCACGCGGAATTCACCTGTGCTCAGTTCCGCATAGGCGAATCCGAAGCGGCCTTCGTGGAAATAGACGGCGCCGAGATAATTCGGCCGATTCGCTTTCAACAAATCCAGCTCGCTCACCGTTCCCGCCGTGATGATCTGGGTGATCTCGCGATTAACGATTTTCCCCGGCTGCGGCTCGCTGGTCTGATCGCAGATCGCGACCCGGCGTCCGGCCTGGATGAGCTTCGCGATGTAACCCGGCGCCGCGTGGTACGGCATGCCGCACATCGGGACGCTGTTGCGATGGGTGAGCGCAAGGTTCAGCAATCCCGACGCTTCTTTCGCGTCGTCGAAAAACAGCTCGTAAAAATCGCCGAGCCGAAAGAGCAGCAGGGTGTCCGCCGGGATGCTGGCGCGCAGCCGCTGGTATTGCTGCATCATCGGGGTGAGCGCGTCGGCCATCGAAAGGAAGTTTAGACAGGATTAACAGGATGGACAGGCTTACGGAAGAGTTCTTCTCGCACCCCGATAATCCTGATAAAATTGTCCAAAATGAAAGCCCCAGTTCTCCTCTGCTTCGCCATTTCCCTGGCGGCCGCGTTCGCGGAAAATCGCCCCGCCGAAACTTCCGATAAATCGGATGACGCTAAGGCATCGGCAGCCCTCCTCGCAGGCGATTACGATACCGCTATTTCTCTTTACAGCGAAGTCATCCAAGCAAATCCGAAAGCAGCCCTGGCTTACAACGGACGCGCGCTCGCCTACCGCTACAAAAAAGACATGATAAAGGCGCTGGCCGATTTCGATCAGGCCATCCGGCTCAAGCCGCTCTTCATGTTCTATTACAATCGCGGCGTGACGCGTTATGAAATCGGCGATGACAAATCCGCCATCGCGGACCTGACGCGCGTGCTCCAGGACAGACCGGGCGATCCGAAGGCGCGTGCTCTTTGTCTGGTGGCGCGGGCACGCTGCTACATCAACCAGGAAAAGTCCGACCTAGCCATGTCCGACCTGAATGCCGCCATCAAGGTCAACGGGACAGACTCCGAAGCTTATCGCCTGCGCGGGATTATTCACAAAGTGGCGCATGAGTACGACAAGAGCCTGGCCGATTACGAAAAGGCCATCGCGCTCGATCCGAAAAGCGCCGAGGCCTACGGCACCGAGGCGTATCTGTTATCAGTCTGCCCCGCGCCTAAGCATCGCGACGGAACAAAGGCCCTCCGTTACGCGACGAAGGCGTGCGAACTTACGGAATGGCATAATGCGCAAGAGATCGAAACCCTGGCGGCGGCTTATGCTGAGACAGGCGATTTTGATAAAGCGATCCAGTTTCAAAAAAAGGCCGACGAAATGGCAAAGAAACCGAATCCGGACCGCCTCGCTCTTTACGACAAACACCAACCGGTGCGCGATTTAAACCGCGCTGAAAAAGCGGTTCCGCTTCCCGATGCTGCAAAGGTAACGATCAAGCTCGGCGAAAAACTGACAGCCCATTTCGAAGTGGATGGGGAATCGTTGATCAATCCCACCACGGGGAAGGGCGATCGTCTGGCAGAGAATTCCGTCGCGCTCGACTTCCGCCTCCGCGACGGTCGCCGCGTCCTCTTCTTGCGGCATTCTTTTTCCAAAAGCATTCGAGTGACATGCCTCGCCCGGCTGAAGGGCCAGGATGCCTATTTCGAAACCGATCTCCTGCCGATTCCCGCCAATGTTACAAATCCCGAGCTCTGGTCGGACCCAATCGAGGAACTTGTTTTGTTCGATTTTCGTTTTGATGGAAGGAAATCGGAGAAGTCGGTGACCGGACGCGATCGAGTTCGCGGAAATGTCTTACCGTTTCAGCTTTCAACAACGCGAACGCCTTCCTTCGCGGTGCACTCGAGATAGAGGTCGCTTAGGCGCTTAGTCAGCGGGCCAATCTCACCGGCTCCGATCGTCCGGCCGTCCAGGCTAACCACACCCGCCAGCTCGCCCATCGTGCCGGTGCAGAACATCTCGTCCGCACCATAAACGTCCTCGAGCGTCAGGTCGGTTTCCCGGATCGGAATATTTTCCGCCGCGCAGATCTCGAGGATCGTCGCCCGGGTGATTCCTTCCGGACACGCCACTACCTGGGGTGTGGCCACACGCCCATCGCGCACGATGAAGATGTGGGTCGCGTTGGTTTCGGCGACGAAGCCGCGGGTGTCGAGCATCAGCGCGTCATCGGCGCCGACGTTGTTCGCTTCGATCTTGGCCAGGATCGAGTTGAGCAGGTTCGCGTGATGAATGCGCGGATCGAGAATTTCCGGCGGCGGCCGGCGCATTCGGCTCGTGATCAAAGTCAGACCCGTCTTCGCGTAAACGGGCGGCTTATGCTCCGCGAGCACGATTAACGTCGGCCCGGATTGATTCAGGCGCGGATCCATTCCCGAGGTGATCTTCACGCCGCGCGTGAGAGTCAGGCGAATGTGGACGCCATCCCGCATCTGGTTCGCCGCGAGCGTGCGCTTGATTTCGTCGACGATCTTCTCGTCCGCGGGAATTTCAGTGAACGCCAGGGCCTCCGCTGAACGGCGCAGGCGCGCGAGATGTTCGCGCAGCTTGAAGATGCGCCCGTCGTAAAGCCGCAATCCTTCCCAGACCGCATCGCCCCCCTGCACCGCCGAATCGAATGGGCTGATGCCCGCCTCGTCGCGATGCAACAACTCGCCGTTGATGTTGATCAACAGCTCGCGGTTCTGCTCGTTGAATTGCTGCTGCATATATGACCTACAGGACTCATGTGACCTATACGAACGCTTTCAATGCAATCGATGTTGGTGGAGGCGTGCATAACATTCGAGGGACCGCTCATACACTGCCCGCAGACGCTCGGGTACCGGCGCCGGTTCGCGATCCGGTAGTTTCCGGAAGCTCGTCGACTCCGCGACCTCGGTATACCAATGCTTCGCCCAAATGCCGTCGGTCTCGCGCAAACCCGGCGGCCAGAAAAGCATCGCGTCGGTGAATTCCACACCAATGGCTTCGCAGAGCAATCGCAGAATCCTCTCCGGATTCTCGAGAATGTCGCGCGCGTCGACCACGGGCGGAGTCGCTCCGATCACGGCGCGCGCCCAATCGAAAATCTCCGCCTGTTGCACGAACCCAATGTCTTCGAGCGTCGGATCGTTGTTCTTCCTGATGTAGGAGACAATGACTTCCGCGGGATCGCGAATGAGGAAGCAATTGGTGACCGCGCCGAGCCAGCTCCAGTCGATCCGGGGCAGGAGGTGATGCGTCATCTGCTTCTGATAGAAAATGCGTTTCCCGCGCGGGATCGGGCCGGTTAACTGCGCGATCACTTTTTGCGGATCAGTCTGACCGCGCGCGATGACTTCGATCGCGCCGGGATGGTCGCGGCCGGTCGCCTCGAGGTAGTAAGCATAGAACGGCTCGTCGCACACGAACGTGTCGGGCCGGTTGCCCCACGAGCGCATCATGGCGGTCGAGATATTGCGCGGGCCCGACCACATCGCGATTCGCACCGGCTCGTTGTTCGGCATCGCTGAACTTTCTAACGCAAATCCCGCTATAACCAGCCTAATCCGATTAAGTTAGGGCCAGTTCTGTTTCAGTTTTCGAATCGAAAGCATGACCCTTCCGGGCCGGGCATTCGCCGACTCGATGGTCCGATTAACGCTTCAAAAAGAAGAAGCCTATGAAACGATTCCTGACAGCATTTGTTTTCCTGCTGCTCCTGGCGCCCTCGGGGTTTGCCCGCGAGCAATCTCTTCTCGCCCGGGTCACCGTTTATTGGGCAAGCGGCGGACGCGGCTCCGATCGCTGGACCCGGCGCCATATTTGTTCGACCGGCGTCCGCCTCGCCGCCGGCCATTGCGCGGTCGACCCGCGGCGGATTCCTTACGGCAGTAAAGTCACCTTGCCCGACGCGACTCTGCTCGCGGTCGATACGGGTGGGGCGGTGGTCAGTCGCAAGGCGGCGCGCCGCGCTGGCCGGACTGCGCTGGAGCGTAGCGCGATCGTGGTCGATCGGTTTTTCGAAACGAAACAGCAGGCGCTGAACTGGGCGCAGCGGAACCCCTATTTCATGTTCGTTCGAGTTTCGCCGCCAGAATTTCGGACGTCGCTGGCATCGCGTCCGCCGATTCCGACGAACCTTCGACAGTCCGTTGTGGCGGTAACTCCACCGGCACCGGTTCCGCCCCGGACCATAGAGGCAAGGCAAAAATCCTCGCGGTATGCGAGGTAGCTGATTCGCCCCGCGAACTGCCGGATCGCTTTTTGTTTCGATTCATCGCCGGGAATCTGCAAGCATCCGCGTTCCTTATGAACCGGATGCTCCTGTTTGTTTCGTTCCTTGTC
>JBEEHI010000223.1:0-6206 GCA_041167305.1 Verrucomicrobiota bacterium | reverse complement strand
AACGTCCCAGAGACTTTCGATTCACCCCCAGTGCGGCAACGATGATTCACCGGCACTTCCAGAATGCGTAAGCGCGCTCGTGCGGCGCGCATCTGCATCTCCAGGTTCCAGCCGTAAGTCAGTTCCTTCATCCCGAGATCGTCGAGCGCGGATCGACGAATGGCGCGGAATGGGCACATGTCGGTATAGCGAACGCCGTAAAGCAACTGAAGCAGCCAGCCGGCGACGCGGCCGGCAAAGACCTGCTGGAAATTCATGCTGCCGGGCTCGCGTTTCCCCCGCGTGCGCGAGCCGATCATAAAATCCTGCTCACCTCGCAGGATCGGCTCGACCAGCTGCGGCATGAACTCCGGACAATCACTGCCATCGCCGTCCAGGAAGACAACGACGTCGTCCCGCGACTGCGGGAGCGACAGCGCGCGAATCCCGGCGGCGCAGGCGCGGCCGTAACCGGGTGTTGGTTCCGAGATAACTTTCGCGCCGGCCGCTCGCGCCTGCTCGGCTGTCCGATCGGTGCTCCCGTTATCCACGACGATAACTTCGCCCGGCAAACCAGTCGTTAGGCAAGCGCGCACCACCGCCGCGATCGGCTCCTCTTCGTTCAAAGCCGGAATAATGATAGAAATCATACGCGCGGGTGCGGTCCCCTCGTTGTAGGGCGTTTCTGTGAAACGCCACCGCGTGGCGTCTGCCACAGACGCCCTACAATTCGAGCCGGAATGATTACCGAGATCATCCCAGAACCAGCCAGGCGAGAGAGAAATAAAACGCCAGCGCGCAGAAATCTGTCACGGCGAGCGTGACCGGGCCGGCGGCGATTTTCGGATCCAGCTTCAACCCGTGCAAGAGCGACGGGACGCTAAACCCGAACAGACACGCCGTGACGAGCGAGACCGCAATACTGCTGCCGACGACTGCCGCGCTCTTCGGATCCTGCCGCCAGATCAACACGATCGCGCCGACAAGAATCCCGCAGGCCAACCCGAGGAGCAGAGCCGTCGCTAGTTCGCGGCGGAGATTGTGCAGGAACCAGCGGCGCGTCAGGGTGTTCGCACGCAACGCCTGGATCGTCAGCGTCATCGATTGCATGCTGACGCTTTCATTTAGCCCGAGCACCATGGTGAGAAAGAACGTGATCACGAGACTGCCGGCGAGGGTTGTCTCAAACACACCCGCGAGCAGAGCGCACGCGGTGCCGGCACCGACGGTGGCGAGCAACCACGGGAAGCGATAACGAAAGACGCGCCAAGGGGAAGCGCCGCGGACCTGGGCCAGGCGAAAACCGAGTGCTTCAAAAACATGGTCCGCCACCTGCGCGACAGTCTTCTCATCCTCGCGCTCGCCCATTTCCAGCATTTCTTCGGCAAACAAACTCACGTCCACCACGCCGATCACGCGACGCGCCCTGTCCACGACCGGAAAAGCGAAGAACTTGTAGAGCACAAAGAATTCACACGCCTCGAGCACGGTGGCGCTCGCGGGGATCGCCACCACGCGGCGGACCATGATCTCTTCCAGCCGGGTCTCGAGCGGCGCCGTCAACAGCCGGCGCGTCGGCAACACGCCGACGAGACGTTCCTCCGCATCCGTGGCGAAAAAATAAATGACGCGTTCGCCCACGCCTTCGCGCCGGATGCGATCGAGCGCCTCGGCCACGCTCATCTTCGCGTCGAGCAGCGGAAAATCTTTCCGGGCGTGCTCGACGATCGATGAATTGAAATCGGGGATCTTAACCGCCTCGCTCACCGCGCGACTTTACGCGATGAACGATGCCTTTGCTGCGAAGAATGTCGGCGGCTTCGCTGAAATAATCGCGCACGTCGGCCTGCTGGCGGATCCAGTCCAGATAACGCCTGATGCCTGTGGCGAGATCGACTTGCGGCGCGTAGCCAGCGGCACGGATTCGATCCGTTCCGCTAGTCAGGTGACGCATCTCGCCGGGACGAAATTCGCCGTTCACTTCCGGGGCGATGCGAATATCGAGCGCATCGGATATTTGCTCGGCCACCTGGCGAATGCTGATTCCTTCGCCGCTGCCGACGTTCACGGGAAGGCCATCGAGTTTCTCGGATTCCGCGGCGAGCAAGTTTGCCCGCGCGATGTCCTCGACGAAGGAAAAATCGCGGGTCTGTTCACCATCTTCGTAAAGGACCGGCGGGAGATCGTTGAGAAGGCGGGTGCAGAAGATCGCGATCACGCCGGTGTAAGGATTGAAGATCGATTGGCGAGGACCGTAGGTGCAGGAGTAGCGCAAGGCGACGGTGGGAATCCCGATTTGTTTACCCCAGAGCAGCACGAGTTTTTCCTGGTCCACTTTCGTGAGCCCGTAAACGGTTTCGCCGCCCACGGGCGCGCGCTCCGGGGTGGGCGCGCTGGTCGTGACCGCCTGGCAAATCGGGCAATGCACCGACCAATCGCCGCGCTGCAACTGTTCGACCGGGCGAACGTCGGGAAACACAAGACCGTGCTCGGGACAAGTCGCGGCGCCTTCGCTGTAAACAGCCTGCGACGATGCGACCACGATTTTTTTAATCGGCAGGTCTTGTTCGCGAATGATCTCCAGCATTTGCGCCGTGCCGAAACTGTTAACGCGAACGTATTTCGCAATCTCGGGCATGTAACCGCCGTAAGCCGCCTGGTGGAACACAACATCGATGTCACACAGCGCGGACGTCATCGTCTCCCGGTCGACGACATCCCCTTCGATGAATTCGGCGTCGTTTGCGATCCAAGAGGGTCTTCCATTGCGATGCGTCTGCGGTTCCAGGTTATCGAGGACGCGAACGCTCCAGCCCTCGCGCCGCAGCAAATCTGCGACGTGCGATCCGATGAGACCGGCGCCACCAGTGACGAGCGCTCGTTTTCTGTGCGACGTCATAATTGGGATTCGTTAGGCCAAACCCGGCCGCGCCCTTCGCGCTGGAGAAGATGCGAGAGAAACTCTCGTGTCGCCGGCGCCGAAAAACCGCTCACGTCGCTCCCGTTTGAGCTGAAAAATTCGCGGCAGAGTCGGGAGAGAGTCCGGCGGTCATCGACGTCGTACCAGGTCGGCAACAGGTGCACCTGCACATCAATCTCTCGCGCCGCTTCGATGGTTTGTTCCAGGACGCGCTCGGTGCTCCAATCAATCGCTTCGAACAGGCGACGATGGAGCTTTTTCAAACCGATCAGGTAATAGCCGCCGTCATCTGACGGACCGAGGACGATTGAATCTCCGGGACGCGCGAGGAACTCGACCGCTTGAGCAAAAGCTTTCTCAGGCACGGTTGGGCTGTCGGAATCGATCAGGCAGAGCGAAGCAAACCCGAGCTGGAGTAGATCCTCTGCCGCGGCTGAAAGCCGTTCGCCGAACGCTTCGCCGCGTTGAGGGACGAGCGTGAACTCGTCCGGCAAGATTCCCACGTACGCCGCCTCGGCGCCGACGGGCGTATAAACTCCAATGCCTTTCGCCCTTTTTCCATCGGCGGTCCGCAGGATTGCCTCCGCCGTATCGCGCAAAAAACAAATGTTTAACGCGGCCGCTTCTTCCGGCGAGAGAGGCGGCGTCAACCGCGTTTTCACGCGCCCCGCCTGTGGAGCCTTGGTCATAACAGCGAGGGCACACAGCCCAGGCGATACACGATCTCCTTTGTGCGGATCGAGGACGCGATGGATCCCATTCATGCCGGCGTGCTCCCGCGAACAACGCGGAACGCTAATCTTTTTCGCACAGGGCGTATTGATAGCGCCCGTCTCGCCAGGTTTCGATAGTCCGCCATGGTTGCGTGGCAAAGAGCCGGTTCATTTCACGCATCGATAACACCCGGGCGCGGCTCGGTTCGCGATAGCCGTTCTTGAAGTGCGTCAGGCCGGCGAGGAGCCACATTGTGAAAAGCGGGATCGAAGCCCAGAACGCCCACCGTGGTTCGGCAATGAAACAACGGCCGCCAGGACGGAGAACGCGATACATTTCCGCCACAGCCCGGCGCCGGTTCGGCAAGACCGTGAAGAGCCGCGATGCGATCAAGACGTCAAAGGTGTCGTTCTCGTGAGATAATTCGAGGACGTTATCGCTTTGAAAACGGCAATTGTTGAGGCCTCGATCGTTCCTCTTTTCCCGGGCCCAACTAAGCTGGCTCGGCGAACGATCTACCCCGAGCACGGATATTTCGCGGAACCGTTCCGCTAACCCGCATGAGTAAAATCCAGGTCCGCATCCCAACTCGATGATCTTTTCTCCCGGTGCCGGCTTCCCATTTGGCCAGAGGGCCGCAATCATCCGTTGGGTGTCGTCCCGGAAAAGTTTTTCGCGGCAGAAAATGTAGAGCCAGGCAAAATGCTCGAACAGACTGTCGGCTGAACTGTCATTCAAATCGTCGGAAGGAACGGCTATCAGCGGCTGCGCGGCGGAGACTTGAGCGATCGGCAAAACGGCCGGTTCGGCGAGCGAAGTCGTGTCCGATGGAACAGTTCTTAACATCTTCTTTAAGAATTAATCTTTAAACGCATGACACTTCTTAATCTTATCGGTGCGGACAACTCGGTTGGACTCTTGATTTCACCTCCCGACGAGCTCCGACTTTCGTCTGTTGATAACACCTCACGGTAGTTCCGACAAATCCGTTCCGGTCAGAGGAGACGGAAACTGTTGGGTGTTATTCGATCTTGTTGGCTTCTTGTTAGTGGATCGTTTAACAAGGCGAAAATGATAAAAGCTAAAGAGCTTATCCTGTTCGGACTCGTCGTTCTGGCTACCGCAGCCGCGCCAGCAGCCGAACCGACCCTGCTCGACGTCCAAAAAGTTTTGGCCAGCAAGAAGTTCGTAGATTTGACCCATTCCTTTGAGCCGGGAATCCCGAGGTGGCCCGGATTTCCCGACGAAAAACGCGAGACGGCGTATTGGTATGAGAAGGGCAAGGGCTCACTCGGGACAGGATTCTTTACAGAGATTTTTACCCACGTTGGCCAATGGGGCACGCATGTCGATCCACCCGCCCATTTTATTAAAGGGCTGCGAACCGTCGATCAGATCGGCCTGAAAGAAATGATTCTGCCGCTCGTGGTGATCGACGTTCACGGCGAGGCGGAAAAGAATCCCGATTACACCTTGACCATGGAACGCATCAAAAAATGGGAAACGGATCACGGTCGGGTGCCGGCAGGAGCTTTCGTCGCGATGCGCACGGATTGGTCCAAGCGATGGCCCGATGCCGTTGCCATGGAGAACAAGGATTCGGCCGGCGTTTCGCATTACCCGGGCTGGAGTATGCCGGCGCTGAAATATCTTTACGAAGAATGCAAAATCACCGCCTCAGGGCATGAGACGACGGACACTGATCCTGGCGTGGCGACTTCCAAAGAAGATTACTCGCTCGAGACTTACATTCTCAAGACGGATCACTACCAAATAGAACTCCTGACGAATCTCGACCAGGTTCCGGAGAGCGGCGCTCTGATCGTAGCGACGTTTCCTAAACCGAAGGGCGGCTCCGGTTTTCCCGCGCGCGTCTTCGCGATCTGTCCGCCCTAAAATGGATTTGCTGGACGAACTCGAAACGCGAGTCGTCTGCGGCGATGGCGCGATGGGGACGTCGCTTCTCGATGACGGCGTGCCGATCGGACGCTGTTTCGAGGAGCTATGTGTTTCGGAACCGGAGCGGATTGGGAAAATCCATCAGGCTTACATAGCGGCCGGCGCGCGCGTCGTAAAAACCAACACGTTTGGGGCGAACGCCGTGCGGCTCGAACGCTTCGGCATGGAGGGACGTGTTTTTGAAATCAATCGGGCGGCCGTCGCAGTCGCAAAAGGCGCGGCAAAAAACAAAGACGTCTGCATCGCAGGCAGCGTGGGCCCATTAGGCATTACCAGCGAGGCAGCCGCGTTGCGCGGGATCGATCCGGCACACTGTTTTCGCGAACAAATCACGGCGTTGCTCGAAGCCGGCGTGGACGCAATTTTCTTCGAGACATTCACGGAAATTAATGAGATCGAGATAGCGTTGCGGGAGAAGCACACGGTCTCCAACGTGCCGGAGATTTGTTCGTTTGCCTGCAAACCGGACGGACGGCTTCGGTGCGGCACGCTCTTGATCGACGCGTTCGGCCGCCTTCGGGATTTGGGTGCGAAAATACTGGGCGTGAATTGCATGAACGATCCGGGAGAGATGGCGATGTTGCTGCAGAAGCTACCGGCTGAGTATCCTCTCGCCATTTATCCCACAGCCGGT
>JBEEHI010000222.1:0-6430 GCA_041167305.1 Verrucomicrobiota bacterium | reverse complement strand
GAACGAGGCCAAAATCGCGGGGATGAGAATTTTGCAAATGTAAGAATGGATTGCGGGTTCTCCCGGCAAAGGGGGCATGCTTCTAGCTTTTATGGAGGCGTTGTGCTGGAACACACCCTATCCGAGGAGGAGCATAGTCAGATCGTACAGACGATCGAGATGTTTGAAGTCATTCTTCAAACACAGCCGGACGATTATCAGTCGCTCGAAATTCTCAAGGAAGCTTACGCAAAGGTCGGCCGCGCAACGGATTCGCTGAAGAGCTCCCGCCGGCTGGCGGAGGCGTATTTTAACAGCGGTTCCTACACGCTCGCCATCCAGGAATGCGAGGCGATTCTTGTGAAAGAACCGAACGCGCCCGAGATCCTCGCCATGCTTGGCGATATCGAGGCGCGGCTCCAAGCAGCGGGACACCAGATCGCCGAGGGTGGTTCGAAGACAGGATTAATCGCGCCTACGGGCATGAACGGGACGAATGGGCTCACGCACGGCGGCGCGCACGCGGGGTCGCTGGTCGATATCCAGGCGGGCCGGCATCCAGCAAATTTGCAGGACCGCGGCGACGAGCACCTGGCGAAGTTTTTGGTGATGCAACAGCTCTTCAGCGAGGACGAAGTGGCCAGCGCCATGGAGACGGTGAAGCAGTTGAACAAGAACGTGACGGGGCAGGGCCTGGCCGCCTCGTTGTTGGACAAGATTTGCCGGCAGGAGACGGACAAGCTCGACGCGGCCATTTCGGGGCTAATCGACCGGACGAAATTCGCGTATGTGCCGATCGAATATTACGACGTGGATCGCCAGATCCCTCGGATGTTGCCGGATCATCTCACGCTAGGCCGGCTCTTTTTGCCGTTCGATCTAATCAGCCGCACGATCATGATCGCGTGCTGCAATCCGTTCGACGCGGCCGGCCGCGACGCTGTGCAGCAATCGGTCGATTATACGGTGACGTGGTACCTGGCGCGGCCGGGCGCGATCGTTAAGGCGTTGCAGGACGTTTACCGCCTGGAGTCCCGGGCTTAACCGCGCATGAGAAGTAAATCTTTCGCGGAACGCATCGCCGATGTCCTGATCGAGGATGGTCTTCTTTTGCCGAGCCAGCTCGAGGAAGCAGTCGGCCTGCAGCAAAAAGAAGGTGGGCGGTTGCTGAAAATTTTGACGGACAAGCAGTTCGTTACGGACCAGGACATGACGGTGAGTATGGGGCGTTGCCTCAACACGCCGCTGATCAATCTCTCGAAGTTGCGAGTGCCGGAAGAGATCATGTCGCTGGTGCCGCGCGAACTGGCGAAAGCAAACAAGCTGGTGCCGATCGCGCGAGTGAACGGGAAACTGTTCGTGGCGATGGCCGACCCGACGAACGTGCTCGCGGTGGACGACGTGAAGCGTCGCGTGCAGCTCGACATCGTCCCGATGATCGCGACCGAGAAGGCGGTCAACGATGCGTTAGCCGGCGTGCAACATGGCGGGGCGCGGATGGCCGAAGTGCTTAAGCAGGCCGCGGAAGACGCAGCGGCCGCGACCGATGTCGAAGTCCAGACCAAGAAACGCGATGAGATCGATCTCGACCAACTGGCGACGGATTCGGAAGACGCGCCGGTCATCAAGATCGTGAACCTGATCCTGGTGCAGGCGGTGAAGGAAAAGGCGTCCGATATTCACATCGAACCGTTCCAGAAAACGCTGAAGCTCCGTTACCGGATCGACGGCGAATTGATCGCCGCGGAATCGCCGCCGAAAGCGCTCCAGCTCGCGATTACGTCGCGCATCAAAATTCTCGCGGGCCTGAACATCGCGGAGCGCCGCATTCCGCAGGACGGTCGGTTTCGGATCAAGGTGCTGGCGAAAGACGTCGATCTTCGTGTCTCGATTCTGCCGACGGCGTACGGCGAAAAGATCGTCATTCGTATTCTCGATAAAGCGGCCCTCACCGGCAGCATCGACCAGATGGGCATGGATGAGTCGACACTCGACAAGTTCAAGAAGGCGATCGACGCACCCCACGGGATGATTTTGGTGACCGGGCCGACCGGCTCTGGAAAAACGACGACGCTTTACTCGGTGCTCCAGGAATTGAACAGCCCGCAATACAACATCGTGACCGTCGAGGACCCGATCGAGTACGAGCTTTCCGGCATCAACCAGGTTTCGGTCCGCAACGACATTGGACTCGATTTCGCTTCGGCCCTCCGCTCGATCCTGCGTCAGGACCCCGACATCGTGATGGTGGGTGAAATTCGAGACAACGAGACGGCGGACATCGCGGTGAAGGCGGCGTTGACCGGCCACCAGGTCCTGAGCACGCTCCACACGAACGATGCCGCCGGCGCGATCACGCGCCTCGACGACATGGGGATCGAGCCGTTCCTGATTTCCAGCTCGGTCATCATGGCTTGCGCGCAACGACTTGTTAGGCGGATCTGCACGAATTGCCGCGAGGAATTCGTGCCGGAACCGGAGATGCTGGGGCGGCTCGGCATGGAGATACCGGAGGGCGCGGTGTTTTATCACGGCGTCGGTTGCGACCGCTGCAAGCATCGCGGTTATCTCGGTCGGGTGGCGATCATCGAGGCGCTGCCGGTGAGCGAAGCGATTCGCCGGCTCATCATCAAACGCGCGTCCGCGGCGGTGGTGAAGAACCAGGCGATCAGCGAGGGAATGCGGACGCTGCGCATGGTGGGGATCGACAAGGCCCTCGAGGGAATCACGACGCTAGAGGAAATCTGGCGGATCACGGCCGAGGACCATTAGGCGCGATGACGATTCCATTTCTCAGCTATTTTAAGAGGGGGAAAGGCAACGGCGCGGTGAAGGAAAAGCCCGTGGCGCCGGCGAAACCGATCTTGCCACCCTTGGAGAAACCGAGCAGCGAGCGGTTCAGCAAGACGGTGATGCCGAACTCGACTCGGGTATTGCCGCCGCAAGATCCATTTGAAATGGCGGCGCGGTCGACCGCGCTGGGCGGACAAATGCCAAGCGTGGGCGGGACCGTTGCGTCATCGTCGCTCCGCACCATTCCCTTCGCGGCGTCGGCCAATGGCCCTCGCGATTTGTTGCCACCGGCCGTGGCACTCGCTCTCGAACCACAAGTCGAGCGCGTGGTCTTCCTCGAGCTTGGGGACGTGCTCACGGAAATGCCTCCCGGTTACGTAAAACCGTTGGAGAGCATCGATACGAGCCGCCGCGTTTTGCTAAAGGCATCGGAGCTCGAAAAGGGGATGGCCAGCGGCAAGCCGACGGTTTCGATGGCGAGCGTTTACCAGCAGATGCCCGAAATCTTTATCCGCCAGATCGATGGGGCGGATGTATCGCAATTGAACCTTCCTTTCCAAAAAGTGCTCGAGGGCTTCGCCAACATGAGCGTGCGCGCCGACCAGGAACGCGCGAGCGCGGTCCCCCAGGTGGAGACGCCATTCCTAAAGGTGACCCTCGAAGACAACCAGAAATTTGGAACGACAACCGAGCCGCTCGAAACAGGAGATCTGCCGCCGGTGCGCGTGGAACATGCCACCGCGGAAGCCTTCGCCGCCGCCGTCCCGGAAGCCGCGGCCGACGCGCAATTGAGGATGGCGCCACCGCCATCGAGCAATGGCAACGGCCAGACACAACCGAAGCGTGTTCCTTTTAAGCTTTCACCGAATGGAACGGACGTGCCCGCACCTGAGAGTGTTCCAGCCTCAAGCGGGCCGTCCGTTCCGAATTTCCTGCCGTCGCCACTGGCGCCGATCGTAGCGCGGATCAATGATCCGGGCTGTGCTGATGTGTCGTTCCAAGAGCCGGGCCCAGTTATCCCGGCTTCAGCGCCCGCGCCAGTGCGGATTCCTTTCAAGAAGGCGCCGGTGACAACGGACGAAGAGGCGAAGCCGAAACCGGAGCCGTGGCTGACCAGGGAAAGTCTGGCGGCTGAAGAAAAAACGCCGGCAGCGCCCAAGACGACAGCCATATCGGACACGGCACGCGTGGCCGAAGTGAAAATCGCGCTGGCGTTACTGCCGATCCTCAAGAGTCTGCCTCCGATGCAATTGACGGGCGATCCCGGCTGCGTGCCGCCGGACGTCCGAATCGAATTTCCGTTTGCGTTGATCGAGCCTCAGCTGGCTTCAGGCCGGATCAGCGTGACCGCGAAAGTTTTCGGATTGAGTTTGCCGGTGAGCTTCCGCGGTTTATTCCAGGCGGGGCTGGGTGCGGTGGACATAGCTTTGCCGTTACAGGAAGTATTGAAGAATTTGCCCGCGACTTCGTTGCGGATGCGCGACGACCAGGAGGAACAGGAAGCCGGGCAGAATTTTGCCACGCCGTTCTCGGCTAAGGCGGAAGAGGACGCGAAGCGTTTCAATGTGCCGGCATCGCCGGTGGCAAAACCCGCGGTCCCGCAGTCTGGAGCGGCAGGCTCGTGGCCCGCAATCGCGGATTCTGCAGCCAACGCCGCTGCCAGGACAGAGGAAACCCCGGCGGCGGACACGGCGGCTGTTATCGAAGAGAAAGTTTCAGATCGTCCGCTGCGCACACCGCTTCAGGTCGCTCTCGACACCGACGAGAAACTCGATGCGAAAGGCGTCGTGGCCCTGGTGAACAAAATCCCGGGCGTAAAGGCCTGCGCAATCATGTTTGGCGACGGGCTCAGCCTCGCGGGGAGTTTGCCCGAGGAGTTGGAGACGGAAGGCCTTTGCGCGATGGCGCCGTCGTTACTGCAGCGCATCGAGAATCATCTCGTCGATACGAAACTTGGTCTGCTCCGCGGCATGACCCTTTCTTGTCTGAAAGGCGCCATCACCTTCTACATGCACGAAAACCTTTGCCTTGCGGCGCTCCATGCTGGCCTCGATCTGCCCGGCGAGACGCGCGAGAAGCTCTCGCGAGTCGTGCACGAGCTTTCGCGAAAATATTCCCACCCCGTCTGAGGTTTCTCCATGTCGATCATCAATTACGCGAGCCGCGAGATTCAGTTCAAAATCGTTTACTACGGGCCCGCGCTCTGTGGGAAAACGACGAATCTCGGTTACATCCACAAACGGATTAATCCCGAGAACCGCGGCGACCTTGTCTCGCTCGCCACCGCCTCGGACCGCACCCTGTTCTTCGATTTCCTGCCCTTGAACGCCGTCGTCATCAAAGGGTTCGTGACGAAGTTCCAGCTCTACACCGTGCCGGGCCAGGTAATCTACAACGCCACCCGGCAGCTCGTCTTGCGGAGCGTCGACGGCGTCATTTTCGTCGCCGATTCGCAGTGGGAAAAGATGGAGGAAAACGTCGAGAGCTTTAAGAACCTCGAAGACAACCTGGCCAAGCAAAACATCTCGATCGACGAAATTCCCTATGTCGTTCAATACAACAAGCGCGACCTCGAGAACGTCGCGCCGGTCAACTACCTCGAATACGTGCTGAACAATCGGAAGAAGCGCGTCCAGAGCTTCGAGGTCGTCTCAAGCACGGGGCAGAATGTGTTCGCATCGTTGAACGCCGTCTCGCAGATTTTGCTGCACAAATTCAGCAAGCAAAGCGACACGCCAAAGGCCACGCCGGCGCCGGTTGTCATCCCGGTCGAACCGCCCGTGAGGAAAGAAGGCGCCGCAGTATGAACGCGATCCCGTGCCTGACGATTCAGGACGTCGCGAACCTCGATGGTGTCCTGGGCGATTTCCTGAATAAAGCCGAAGCGGAACTGACGGTCGTGATCGATCGCGGCGGGAATGTGATCTCGCAATTCGGTGACATGACCGTGATGGACGTGACGATCATCGCCGCCCTGGCGGCCGGTTCGTTCGCGGCCACGAAGGAATTGGCGCGACGCATCGGCGAGATCGAATTCAACGCGCTCTATCACCAGGGAAACGGGCACCACATTTTCATGAACTCGGTCGATGACGACACGATCATGATTACGGTTTTCGGGCGGCGGACGACGGTGGGATTGGTGCGGTTTTATTCCGCCAGCGCCGCGCAGAACGTCGGTGCGCTTTTGAAATCGCTCCAAACCGGCGGCCACGGATTTTCTTTCGACGCGTCGGACATCACCGCCGCGCCTGTCTTCGCCGATCAGTAGCGGAGCACCCGCGAACCGCCCGTGGTCCGGCTACGACCCGTTGTATTCGGCCGCCACGAGCGTGGCGTTATGGCCGCCGAAGCCGAAGGAATTGTTGATGGCGATGCGGACTTTCTTTTCTTTCGCGACGTTCGGCGTGTAATCGAGATCGCACTGCGGGTCGGGATTCTCGAGGTTGATCGTGGGTGGAATGACCGAATCACGGATCGCCAGAGCGCAAGCCGCCATCTCAACCGCGCCCGCCCCGCCTAACAAATGGCCGGTCATGGATTTCGTCGCGCTGATAGAAATCTTCTTCGCGTGGTCGCCGAACACGGTCTTGAGGGCGCGCGTCTCCGCAATGTCGCCGAGCCCAGTCGAAGTGGCGTGGGCGTTGACGTAGTCGAC
>JBEEHI010000221.1:0-3178 GCA_041167305.1 Verrucomicrobiota bacterium | reverse complement strand
CGCCGAAAACAAGAGCGACCCGTAAACCAACCAGGTCCGCGAAAGCCGGAGTGAGGAGACTGCCCACCGGCGTGAGGCCGAAGAAGCTCAAACCAAAAATGGCGGAGATCCGTCCGCGCAATGGGGCCGGCGCGCGCTCCTGCACGATCGTGCTGGCCAGTCCGAAATTCGCCGAAAGCCCGATGGCCAGGACTCCCATGGAGATTGCACTGAAAACAAAACCGTCCGAGCGCGCCATCGAACAAAGCGCCAAGCCCGCCACGATTACCGCGCCAGTCATGAAACGAAATCGCAAGTGGCGCGGCACACTCAGCAATCCAAGCGCGCCGAGAACCGATCCGCTGCCTGACACGGCCATGAGATAGCCCATGGGGCCAGGGCCCATCTGGAGAATGTTGCGGACATACAGTGGCAACATGACGGACAGGAATGGGAAAATGAAAATCGTGCTCGCGGCGATCAGCGCAATCATGCAGAGGATCGTGCGATCGTTTCGCACGTAGATCAGGCCTTCCTTGAAACCGGTCTTCCGCTGCTCCTCTTCCTCCGCCGTCCCGACCGTGCGAGGAGGCAAGGAAGCGAGCGCGATGATCAGGGCAAAGAAGGTGGCGGCGTTGCAAAAGAACGCCGAAGCCGCGCCCCACCATCCGACGAATATCCCCGCCACCGATGGACCGACCAGGCGCGAGCCGTGAAAGACCGAACGATCCAGCGCAATGGCGGTCGCGATCTGATCTCGCCTAACGAGTTCAGGGACGAGGGCGTTGATCGCCGGCATCTCGAACGCGATGCAGGTTCCAAGGCAGAACGCCAGCGCGATGACGTGCCAGATTTGAATCCGTCCGCTGTAAACGAGAAACCCGAGCACGAGCGCGAGCACGATTTGAACGATCTGCGTCCAAATCAAAATTTTTCGTTTATCGTAACGATCGGCTGCTTCGCCGCCCTTCATCGCCAGCAAAATCGTCGGCACGCCCGCGGCCGCGGCGGCGAGGCCGAGCAAGAAACCGCGGTTCGTCAGCGAGCTCATCACCCAGCCCTGGGCCATCACCTGCATCCACGTGCCGGTGTCCGAGATCGCCGAGCCGATGATGTAACGCCGAAACGGTCCCTCCCGCATCAGCGATAACGTGCGCTGCCAAAAATTTTTCTCCCCGGCGTCCATCGCCCAGACTCATACGCGGAGAGCGTTCCTGCCGCAACGAGCGCGGCGTTATTGCGAAAGCGAGTAATCCGCCCACCAACGAATTTCATGGATCTGCCACGCGCCATTGGCATCTCCGACGATCAACATCATTCGGATCCGGCTCCGTCGTCCCATTCCGACTGACATCATCGGCCCTTCAGTTGTCAATTGGTGTGGAAACGAATACCGAAACCGAAGCGAGCCAGCCGGCGCTTGAACGTCGTGGAGGTCACCGGCGCCCATAGTGGCACCCTGCAGAAAACGGGTGAGCTCGGCACGACCTCCCGCATTTTTCAGCAAACGATCGCTGGCGTGCTCGATTAAGAACTGCGTGTCGTGGTCGGTGAAGATTCGCCGGAAAGCGATGTCGGCGAAGTCGCGTGCCTCCCGCTCGAGGCCGGCCCTGTAGCCGACCAATCCGAAAATGCCTGCGAAGAGCGTCCCCAACAGGACCAGAAAAACCAACCCGATTGCGAGCGCTTCGCCGCGGCGCACCGTCTCCCGCTGCCGTTTGGCAAAAAAGTAAACGGACGGCGCGAAGGCAATATAACAACCGACCACCAATGAGTACAAGCCAATGATTCCGCTGATTGTGTTGCCGTCTCGAAATCCCCAGATAAGGAGCGCGAACCCGTAAAGCGCATTCAAGCCGCCGTTGAACCACCGCACCCAGTGGATTCCGATCCAGATGAAGTAAAACTGGAACCAAAAGAGCAGCGAAACAATTCCCTGCACGAGCACGAACTCGATATATCCGGCGATGATTCCACTGAGTAGGACGAAGCCTTGCGACAAAAGCGATAGGATCGCCACCGCCACCAGAAACAACCGCCCCCGCCGCCACGGCTCGGTGTCGCCTATGACCACTTCGCGCCAGAGCGCGGTGGTTTCGGGGGCCGTCATGCAAATAATTCGTGCGAAAGACGCACCGAGGTCGCCTAACGAGCGGCTTTCGATTCCGGCCCTGGAGCAGTGAGTTTCCACAGACGCGAAAGCCGCCGGGTAATTAAGGACTAAAAAGCCGAATAAATACGAGACTTAAAGTCTAATTGCTCGTCGAGCTTCGATCACTAGGCTGAGACATGCGTCCCGATAAATTTACCCAGAAGATGCAGGAGGCGCTGCAGGCGGCACAGGAGGTGGCGTCGCAGTTCAGCCAGCAGGAAATTACCAACGAGCATTTTCTGCTGGCGTTGCTCGACCAGACGGATGGGGTGACGCGGCCGTTACTGGAGAAGATGGGGGTCGCGATCCCGGATTTGCGCGGGCGGCTGACGCAGGAGCTGGAGCGGCGGCCGAAGGTCCAGGGCGGCAATGTCGATCAGCGGATCGGGAACGAACTCCGCGCGACGATCGACGCGGCGGAAAAGGAGATGGCAAAGCTGAAGGATGAATTCCTCAGCGCCGAACATTATCTGCTGGCGCTCGCGGATGGGAAAGGCGCTGCGGCGAAGCTGTTGAAGGAACTTGGCGTGACGCGCGACAAACTGATGCAGGCGTTGCAGCAGGTGCGAGGTTCGCAGCGCGTCACGGACCAGAATCCGGAAGGGAAATATCAGACTTTGGAAAAGTATGGGCGCGACCTGACGGAGTTGGCGCGGCGCGGGAAGATCGATCCCGTCATCGGGCGCGACAATGAAATCCGACGCGTGATGCAGGTGCTTTCGCGACGAACGAAAAACAATCCGGTGTTGATCGGCGAACCGGGCGTCGGGAAGACGGCGATTGTGGAAGGGCTCGCGCGGCGGATCATCAGCGGCGACGT
This sequence comes from Verrucomicrobiota bacterium, assembly GCA_041167305.1. Classification (GTDB taxonomy): domain Bacteria; phylum Verrucomicrobiota; class Verrucomicrobiia; order Chthoniobacterales; family UBA10450; genus AV80. The sequence goes on along the minus strand of JBEEHI010000221.1, from coordinate 227 downwards.
GCCGGAATCTTTGAAGCAGAAAAAGCTCATTGCGATGGATATCGGCTCGATGGTGGCGGGCGCGAAGTTCCGCGGGGAATTTGAAGACCGGCTGAAAGCATTCCTCAAGGAGGTCACGGATTCGCAGGGCGAGATCATTTTGTTCATCGACGAGCTGCACACGATCGTCGGCGCGGGCGCGGCGGAAGGGTCGGTCGATGCGTCGAACTTGTTGAAGCCGCAACTGG
>JBEEHI010000220.1:0-4104 GCA_041167305.1 Verrucomicrobiota bacterium | reverse complement strand
CGCACGTCGGCGAGCTTCTTCGTGATCGGGCTTTCGGATGAAAAACGCCCGATCACATCGCGCACCCGGGCCATTTCCTGGATGCCGGTTTTGACCACCGCCATGAGGCGATCGTCGTTCACTTTTACTCCCAGCTCGTTGAGGAACGCCAGTAGCTTTGGAGTTTTGGCGGACGGATCGAGCAGCAACAGGATGCGCCCCTGTTTCTCCCAGAAAGTGTGCAACAGTTTCATCTCGCGCTCGGAAAGGTCGTACTGGGGACCGTTGATCACGATCGTCTTCAGGTCCGCCGGGATTTCCGGCACCTCGAACAGATTCAATTCCTGGAACTTGATGTTCTCGTTCTCGATCACGGTCTTCACCAGCGAAAGCGGGCTGCGCGCACCCTGGTCGGGAGCCATCGAAGGATTGATGCTCGCCGGCGCGTCCGCGATCGGCGGTTCCTTATGGCCGAGGACATAGCCGACGGCGTTTTTCTTTCCTTCCACGAGATCGATCATCGCGCCGGTGATCGCCTGCTCGCCCTTGAACGCAATCATCTTCGGCGGCTCGCCGAACATCGGGTTGCCCTGGTCCATCTCCGCCATCTCCGATGCCTTCACCGCCTTGTTCCGATTGTCGTAATCAAGGATGACCTGGCTTTCGTCGCTGAGGATTTTGTATTTATCGACGATGGCCTGGGCGCGCGATCGACTCCGGTACGGATCGATGTTCTCGATATCGATCTTTCCTTTCGCCGCATACTGATACTCCGTCAGCAAGGACTGGACGTCCTGGCCAATCGGGTTGTCCGACGAAAAGAAAACCGTGACCCGAATCTTGCCTTTGATCGTTTCCAGGAACCGCTTTGTTTTGTCCGAGAGCGCGTACTTCTGATCGCGGGAAAGGTCCCAGCGCCTGTAATGCTCGAAGCCGAGGTAATTCGCAGCGAGCGCGAGAAAGAGGAGCAGCGCCACCTGCACGATAAGGTTCACTCCGATCTTTAGGCGATGGATTTTCTTGGGCTTGGCCGGCGTGGTTCTTTCGTCCGCCATCGTCACAGTCTCCATTTCCGCGATTGGAACGCCTGGTAAGTCAGCGTCAGCATCACGATCGTCATGCTGACGTAAAGAACCATCGGGCGCGTATCGATCTCGCCGCGGGAGAGCGTCCCCATCTGCTCAATCGCCGAGAAGTAGCCGAGCAATTGCCGTGTGCTCGAGCTGATCTCCTGAAGAACGAAAGAAATCAGGCCGGCGAAAAAGTGGAGCGTAATCGCGCAGAAGGAAATCACCGCGGCTACGATTTGGTTCTTGGTCAAAACTGAGGCGAAACACCCGACGGAGATGTAGAACATGCCGAGCAAAAGCATCATCAGATAGGCGCCGAGGAAGGCGCCAGTCGAACTGGCGGCCGATTGATGCGTCACTGCCTTGAAGATGGTGAAATAAAGCAGGGTCGGCACCCAAAGGACCGCGTAAAAAAAGAGAGCCCCGAAGAACTTGGCTAGCACCACCTGCCAGTCGCGCACTGGCGCCGTCATGAGCGGCTCGATCGTGCCAAGCTTAAATTCCTCGGCGAACAACCGCATCGTGATGAGTGGGAAAATCAAAACGAATCCAAACCAGAAGAGAACGTTGTTGAAAAACATCTCCTGCGGCGAGAGCTGCATCGGTTTCCCGTTCATGTAAGAAAGCTGGAAAAAATAGAAATTGATTCCGGTCAGGAAGAGAAAAAACACCAGCACGACGTACGCAATCGGCGAGTAGAAGTAGCTGCGCACTTCGCGGGACAGCAGGGTGTAAAACTTTCTCATACGGTGCCGCTACGCTTCATCCGGGTGAGTGATTTCCACGAACACATCTTCGAGCGTCGCCTTGCGCTGCGATAATTCCCGCAACGTCCAATGTCGCGCGTTCGCCAATCGATAAACTTCCTCGCGGACGTCCGTGTTCGCTTCGACGCGCAACGCAAAGACCTGCCACTCGCCGTCCACTGATGCCGTGACATCGCGGACCCCGGCGATCTTCCGTAGTTCTTCGGCGCCGTCATCGTTGCCGACCTTCGCTTCGACAAAGACACCGCCGGCTGTGCGAATCCGGCCGAGCAAATTCTCTGGCGTATCACACGCTTCGATCCTGCCCCGGTTGATGATGATCACGCGGCTACAAGTCATCTCGACCTCGGGCAAAATGTGCGTTGAAAGAAGAATCGTGTGCTGTTTCCCCAGGTTCTTGATGAGGTCGCGCACCTGGCGAATCTGGTTTGGATCGAGACCGCTCGTGGGTTCGTCGAGAATGAGCAGATCGGGCTCGTGCACGAGCGCGTCCGCGAGGCCGACCCGTTGCCGGTAACCTTTCGAAAGATTACCGATGATTTTCTTTTCAACCTCTTTCAAGCCGCACAGTTCCTTCACGTCGCCCACGCGCTCGGCCACGCGGCGGTGCGGCACACCTTTCAGCGCGGCGCGGTAATCGAGATACTCCGTGACCCGCATGTCGTTATAGAGCGGGACGTTTTCCGGCATGTAACCGAGATGGGCACGGGCCTGGAGCGATTGCTCGAAAATGTCGAAGCCGGCGATCGACGCGCGCCCGGAAGTCGGCGGCATGAAACTCGAGAGGATCCGCATTGTGGTGCTCTTGCCCGCGCCGTTCGGCCCGAGAAATCCCATGATCTCGCCTTTGCCGACCTCGAAGTTCAGGTCCTGGATGGCGGTCTGGCCCGCGTAACGTTTCGTTAGGTTTTCGACTTTGATCATTGCAGCGGTAATCCTGTCAGACAACTCAGACCGCGAAGCGTTGCATCTAGGGCGTTTTCACCGCGCGGTCAAAGGGACTGTTTCCATGGCCTGCCCGCCGCCGTTTGCTTTCACGATGCCGACGGTGAAATTAACTTCGCTGCCGGAACTGGCCCGCGTCAGCAGGCTTTCCACCTGTTTGACCGAAGTGACATTGTATTTGCCGATCCGATAAATCACGAGCCCGCGCTGGATGCCGACGCGGTCAGCTGGACTATCGGGCTCCACCGCGCTGATCAACACGCCCTTGCCGGGTGCGTAACCCAGTGCGTCGGTTAAGTCCGGCGTGAGATTTTGCAGCTGCATGCCGAAGAACCGCTGCGCGTTTGAGCCGGGCGCCTCCGGTTCGGATGGCTTGGATTTTGGCTCCGGCTGATTCTTCGCGATTTCCCGGAACTGCGCGACGCTCGTCCGCACCGTGTCCGCGGGAATCGCGAAGCCGAGCCCCTGCGTCGGCACACCCTGCGGCGTGAACGCCATCTTCGCGGAGCTAACGCCAACGAGCCGGCCGGAAAGATCGATGAGCGGCCCGCCGCTGTTCCCCGGATTGATCGCCGCGTCGGTCTGGAGCAGGTCCTTGTATTCGAGGTCCTCGATCGTGATATCGCGCTTGGTTCCGCTCAACACGCCGCGGCTGATCGAGCTGCCGTAACCGAGTGCGTTCCCCACCACAAGCACGGTCTGGCCGAGCAGGTTCGGCGAGATGTTGTTGAGATCAATGAAAGGAAATTCCGCTTTCGCTTCGATCTTGATGAAGGCGAGGTCTTTCTTCGCGTCGCCGGTGATGTAACGCGCGTTGTAAATTTTGCCGTCATTCATCGTCACCTCGATTTTCAAGTCGGCGGCGCGCTGGACGACGTGCTCGTTCGTCACGATGTAGCCCGCAGGATCGACGATGAATCCCGAGCCGAGACTTTGTAGCGTCTGGCGGATCTCGCGTGGCTGGCTCCGGTAATTCCCGAAATATTGTGCCGCGAAATCCTCGAACGGATCGCGCACCCGGCGCCGCACCACGCGCTCCGTGTTGATGTTCACCACCGCCGGCAAGACTTTCGCCACCGCGAGGACCGCGGGTTCGGAGGCCGGATCGTTCTGCCCGAAAAGAGCCGGCGCGGCCAGGGCGAGGACTACTGTGGCTATTCGCGCTGTGTTCATCCTTTCCGTCATTGCGCTGCAAGTAACGGAACCCCGCCGACACTGTCAACTTGCCCGCCCCGTGGATGCCTAGCAGATTGAATCCCCATGCACGCCTCTTTCGCCAACCGGTCCAACCTCGATCTGCTCGAGGAGAACTACCGGCGTTGGCAGGAGGACCCAGAGTCGCT
>JBEEHI010000219.1:0-4811 GCA_041167305.1 Verrucomicrobiota bacterium | reverse complement strand
GTAAATTTGCCTGCGCCGCGCTTCAATCAATATAATGTCGGGTGTGTTGCGGCCGCGCTCCCATTCCTTGCCATCCGGTTTCGCCCGATTCGTGGTCGAAAAATTTGGGCACGGCCCGTTTCTGGTCGTTGGCCGCGAGTGCGACGAGTTGGAGCGGCAGTTTCGCGCGAGCGGGGCCACCGCGACCGTGTTCGCCTCCGTAAGCGACCTGCCGGCCGCGTTACCTCAGAACGGAGTCACGGCGCGCGCCGGCCTGGCGATCTGGTTTTATCCTCACGACAACGTGGGCGACGCACATGCGGCCGAGGCCCTGGCGGCTGCGGCGGAAAACGTTTTGCTCGTGGCCGAATCCGGTGCGCAGAACGCGGGACGGCGGCCGGAATTGGTCCGCCATTTTTCGAAGGTGGGGCTGTTACCGGATTACAATTGCGACCTGGGGACTCTTGAGCCGGGTGCGCTTCACCTGATCCGCGCGGCCGCGGAATCTGCGCCAGCGCTGGTGGCGGCGGTGGAAGCGGCCTTTGCCCGAGTCCAGAGGCAAGTCCACGGCCTGGACCGAAGCCTGCGCACGCGCATGTCTGAGCTAGAGGCGGCCGATCAGCATATTTCAAAGCTGGAGGAGAAGCTTCTCAAGTTGAAGGAAGCGAAACAGCAGCTCAAACAGTTGAAGGCCGAGAAGCAGGCGCTACGCAAATCGCCCGAGCGCAAAGTCGGCCAGGTCCTGCTGGCGCCCTACCTGTTGCCGCAGAGATTGGTGCGCGGGATCCGGAAACGTTTTCCGAAGGGAACGAAACCCGCGCGCGGTTCGAAGACGCCGAGCGAATATCAGAAGTGGTTCGAGACCCATCGCACCCCGGCCGCAGCTTTTCCCCGGCTGCGGGAACAAGGACGCACTTTTGATTACCAGCCGTGTATCAGCATCATCACGCCGGTTTTTAACACGCCTTTGCCCTGGCTCGAGGAGTGTGTCCAATCCGTTCTCGATCAGGTTTACGACCAGTGGGAGCTGATCCTGATCGACGACAATTCAGATGACGCCGAGTTACTAAAATTTCTTTCGGACCTCGCGGCTCGGGATCCACGAATCGTCCTGGACAAGCTCGACAAGAGAGGCGGCATTTCCGCGGCCTCGAACCGCGGGCTGGAATTGGCGAAAGGCGAATTCATCGGTTTTCTCGATCACGACGATGTGCTCGAACCTGACGCCTTGTTTCAGCACGTGAAATGGCTCCAGGACCATCGCGACGCGGATATGATTTATTCCGACGAAGACAAGCTGACCGAGGAAGGGCTGGACTCGCCGATTCTTAAACCGGACTGGTCGCCCGATTATTTTCTCTCCTGCAACTACATTTGCCATTTCACCCTGATCCGCGCGGATGTGCTCGAACAGGTCGGCGGCTTCCGGTCGGAATTCGATGGCGCCCAGGACTACGATCTTTTCTTGCGCGTGATCGAGCGCACCACGCGGATCGATCACATTCCCCGCGTCCTGTATCACTGGCGCCGCAGCCGCGCTTCCACGGCCGATAACATCCGTCGCAAGCCGGGTTCACTCGAAACGGGACGGCTCGCCCTGGAAGCGCATCTCGAGCGCCAGGCCGCGCGTGGCCATGTGACGGTGGACTGGCGGACGCACGCTTACTGGATCAAGCGCGACCTGGCGGATGCGAAACCGATCTCGATCATCATTCCGGTGCGCGACCGGGTGGATTTGCTGGCGCGCTGTTTGGATAGCATCACGCGCGAGACCACCTATGCCCCGTACGAAATCGTGATCGTCGATAATGACAGCCGGACCGAGGAGGCGCGCGCCTACTTGTCGGGACTCAAGCATCGCGTCCTGAATTACGGCGGACCGTTTAATTATTCCGCGATCAACAATCTTGCCGTCGAGCAAACGGACAATCCCTGGCTTCTGTTTCTGAACAACGACACGGAAGTGATCGATGGCGATTGGCTCACGACGATGGCGGAGCATATCCAGCGGCCCGAGGTGGGCGCGGTCGGTCCGCGGTTGCTTTACCCCGACGACACCGTGCAGCATGGCGGCATCGTCGTCGGCGTGGGCGGGATTGCAGAGCACGCCTTCCGCGGTTTTCCGGCGGAAGCGCCCGGGGTTTGCCGACAGCTTCAGGTGACGCGGAACTACAGCGCGGTCACCGGCGCGTGCCTGCTGACGCGGCGCGACGTTTTCAATAAAGTGCACGGCTTCGACGAGGAACGGCTCCCGGTAACCTTCAACGACGTCGATCTGTGCTTGAAAATTCGGCGGGCCGGTTACCTGGTGGTTTACACGCCGTTCGCGCGCCTGTATCACCACGAATCGGGGACACGCCGCCGCACAGTGGAGCCGATGGAAACCGGGGTGATGCGGGAACGCTGGGCCGCGGTGCTCGACGACGATCCATATTACAACCCAAATCTTTCTCGCGAGCGCGCCGATTTCTCGTTAGGCAAATAACGGGCTAGATTTTTTCTCATGGCGAAACAGGACAAGGAACTTTGGCAGGGACTGAGCGCGGAAGCACAGAAGGCGCTGGTCATGCGCGATTACGCGCCGCAATCTTTCGCGGACCGATTAGCCGGCGCGGGAATCGAAGCCGGCAAGCTCGCGTCCGCCGACCGCGCCACCGCGGAGAACCGCCAGGTTTGGATTCCCGGCGTCGAGGTTTTCCCGAGGCAAATTCATCACCAACGGCACCGCGGCGTCTTCGGCGAATTCGTTCGGCGTGACGAAGGCGTGCTCCAGCGCATCGGGTTTTGGCCGGGCCAATGGGCGAATGCGCGGATGTTCGCGCAGACCGCGAAAGGGTTTCACGTTCATCCGCCGAGCATCCCGGAAGGAACGAAGCCGGAAGACTGGATGCGCCGCCTGTTTGTCGAGGAGCCGGAGAATTACGCATTGCGGCGTTACGCCGACGAGCAATGGGACGTGATGTTTTTCGTCCAGGGCGTCGCCGAAATGATCCTGCGCGACGTGCGCGCCGGAATGCCAGCGCGGACGATGCGCTTCTTCGTCGATGGGGATAATCATCCCGGCGCCAACAACGTGGGGATCGTGGTGCCGCCCGGGGTCGCGCACGCCATCCGCGTCGAAGGTTCCGAAGACGTGATCATGGTTTACGGGACGAGCACGTCGTTTCACCCCGAGTTCGAAGGCCGCATCGCGAGCGAGATCGAGACGGCGACGCTGCCGGAATCGTGGGCGCGATTCTTGAAGTGATCAGTGTCCAGTAGGAATTGCCACTTTTCTGATCACTGATCACTGGTCACTTGTCACTGATCACTCCCTATGAAGCGAAGCTTCAACCCGGCAGAGCCAGAATTGATGGATCGGCCGCAGCCGGTCACGCCCGAGTTGGCGAGTGACCTGCGGAATCTGCGGAAGCTCAACCGCTATTTCGGCAGCTACCGGCTGATCGAACATTTCCTGCGGCACTGGATCCAGCCGCGAAGCCGGATGCGGGTCCTCGACCTGGCGACCGGCTCCGGCGACATCCCGCGGCTGATCGTTGAGTATGCCCGAAGAGCCGGCGCGACGGTTACCGTGGATGCCGTCGATCAACAGCCATCCACCTTGGAAATCGCGCGAGGCCTGAGCCGCGACTATCCGGAGATCGAATTCTTCGAAGGCGATGTTCTGTCGTTCGGTGACGGTGGCTACGACGTCGTGCTCTGTTCGCTCGCGCTCCACCATTTCGAGGAGGTGACCGCGGTGGAGTTATTGAAGCGCTGCCGCACGCTTTCGAACCGATACGTCCTTGTGTCCGATCTTCGCCGTGGGGTTCTTGCTACGCTGGGTGTTTATCTCCTCACCACTTTCATTTTCCGCGAACCGATGACCCGCACCGATGCGCGCCTCTCCGCCGAACGCGCCTTTTCCTTCCGCGAATTCAGATCGCTCGCCGAACGCGCCGGCTGGAAGAACTTTGGCCATGCCAAATTCGCCTTCGCCCGCCAGGCGATTTGGCTGCAACGAGCATGAAAATTCTGCAGAGAGCCACGAGTGCGAAGACGCATCCGCGGACTGGGCGATTGGTGCTGGTGCCGACCATGGGCGCACTGCATCGCGGCCATGGCGAATTGATTCGGATCGCGCGTGACGCGGCCGGGCGGGATGGCGAAGTGGCGGTCAGCATCTTCGTCAATCCGCTCCAGTTCGCGCCCGGCGGCGATTACGAAAAATATCCACGACCTGAAGAGAGCGATGACGAGTTTTGCCGGAAGGCTGGCGTGGATATTTTGTTTCGGCCGTCGGCAGGGGAAATGTATGCCGCGAATTTTTCCGTCGCGGTCGAGGAGGATTCGCTCGCGAACACGCTCGAAGGCAAGTCGCGGCCCGGACATTTTCGCGGCGTCTGTACGGTGGTGGCCAAGCTCTTCAACATCCTCAATCCTGATGCCGCTGTCTTCGGCGAGAAGGATTTTCAACAGCTGGCCATTATTCGCCGAATGGTGCGCGACTTGAATTTTCCAGTCGAGATCATCGGCGCCCCGACTGTGCGCGAGGCGGATGGGCTAGCGTGTAGTTCTCGCAACCAATACCTGAGCGCGGTCGAACGCGAACAGGCGCCGGTGTTGCAACGGGCTCTGCAAGCAGCGCGGCAGGAAGTCAGGAGCGGAGAGCGATCTACGGAAACGATCCTGGCGGCGGCGCGTGAGGTCATCGCGACAGCCTCGCTGGTGCGGATCGATTATCTCGAAATCGTGAATGCGGAAACGCTCCAGCAGGCTGTGGAAGCAGATCCGGATTCGCTGATCGTCGTGGCTGCGTTTTTCGGAAAAACTCGGCTGATCGATAACCTGCG
>JBEEHI010000218.1:0-3924 GCA_041167305.1 Verrucomicrobiota bacterium | reverse complement strand
CGAGAGCAACGACGACGCCCGCGAGCTGCCGAATTTCGACAAGATCAAAGCCAAGCTGGCGGAGATGAAGTGAGCGACGAGTTCAAAACCCTGAAGAAGTTCGACGCCGGCAACGGCCGCGAAGGATTTCTCCATTCGTTGCCGGCGCTGGAAGAACAGGGCATCGGGCCGATCTCGCGGTTGCCGGTCAGTATTCGGATCGTGCTGGAGTCCGTCCTGCGGAATTGCGATGGGAAGAAAGTCCGGCGCAAAGATGTCGAGACGCTGGCGAAATGGAACGCGAAAGCTCCGGCGAATGACGAGATTCCGTTCGTCGTAGCGCGGATTGTTCTCCAGGATTTCACCGGAGTTCCGCTGGTGGTGGATCTCGCAGCGATGCGCAGCGCGGTGAAGGAACTCGGCGGCGACCCGAAAATTATCGAGCCGCTCGTGCCGGTCGATCTCGTGGTCGATCACTCGGTCCAGGTCGACTTCGCCGGTTCGGCGGAAGCGCTGCGCCTGAACATGGAGATGGAGTTCAAGCGCAACCGCGAGCGTTACCAATTCCTGAAATGGGGCCAGCAGGCATTCAAGACGTTCGGTCTCGTGCCGCCCGGCATCGGGATCGTTCACCAGGTCAATCTCGAGTATCTAGCCAAAGGCGTTCTGGAACGGGATGGCATCTTCTTTCCCGACACGCTCGTCGGCACCGACTCGCACACGACGATGATCAACGGTCTCGGCGTCGTCGGCTGGGGCGTTGGCGGGATCGAAGCGGAAGCGGGAATGCTCGGGCAGCCGGTTTATTTCCTCACGCCGGAAGTCGTGGGCGTGCACATGACGGGCAAGTTGCGCGAAGGCGTCACCGCGACCGATCTCGCGCTCCACATCACCCAGATGCTGCGCGCGCAGAAAGTCGTCGGCAAGTTTGTCGAGTTTTATGGCGAAGGCGCCACCTCGCTTCCCCTGCCCGATCGCGCGACCGTCGGCAACATGGCGCCGGAGTACGGCGCGACCATGGGTTATTTCCCGGTCGATGCCGAGTCGGTGACGTATTTGCGCGCGACCGGCCGGACCGACGAGCAATGCGCGGCGTTCGAGAATTATTTCCGCGCCCAGAAAATGTTCGGGATGCCGAAGAAGGGCGAAGTCGATTACAGCGTCGATCTCGAACTAAACCTCGCGGAGGTGCAGCCCAGCGTGGCCGGCCCGAAACGTCCACAGGATCGCGTCAATCTTCCAGAGCTCGGTTCCGTGTTTCGTTCGCTCCTGCAAAAGCCAGTGACGGAAGGTGGCTACGGCAAGGCCAACGGCGATTTGGGCAAACTGCATTTCGTCAATCTCAACGGCACCCCGCCCACCCAAGGCGAGATGGCTTCGACCGACAAAGACGACCAGGGGATCGAGCCCGGCGACGAGCGGAACAAAGTCGAGATGACCGCGAACCGGCCTACGCCCGATTCGGTCGCAGAGATAGACGCGAAGGCCGGCGAAACTTTCGCGCACGGGCAAAGCCGAATCGGGCACGGCAGCGTTTTGATCGCGGCCATCACCAGTTGCACGAACACGAGCAATCCGAGCGTGATGCTCGCCGCCGGTTTGCTGGCGAAGAAAGCCGTCGAGCGTGGAATGACGATCGATCCGGCCGTGAAGACTTCGCTCGCGCCGGGATCACGCGTTGTCTCGGATTACTTGGAGAAGACCGGGCTCCAAACGTATCTCGACCAGCTTGGGTTCAACGTCGTCGGCTACGGCTGCACCACGTGTATCGGGAATTCCGGACCGCTTCACCCGAAGATCGAAAAGGCGATCAGCGAATTCGATCTCGTCGCGGCGTCGGTGCTTTCGGGCAACCGAAATTTCGAGGCTCGCGTCCATCAAAACATCAAGGCGAACTTCCTCATGTCGCCGCCGCTCGTCGTCGCATTCGCCCTCGCCGGCCGAGTCGATTTGGATCTTTCGAAGGAACCAATGGGCCGCGGCACCGACGGCCAGGAAGTTTATCTGCGCGATCTCTGGCCCACGTTGCAAGAGATTCGCGACACCATGCAATCCGCGCTTACGCCCGAAGTTTTCCGCCGGCTCTATCGCGATTTCGCCGGGCAGAACCCGAAGTGGAACGAGATACCGTCGAGCACCGGTGAAATCTACGAATGGGATGAGAAGAGCGACTACATCCACGAGCCGCCGTTCTTCCAGAACTTCTCGATGTCGGCCGGCAAGATCGAAGAAATTCGCGGCGCACGTCCGCTGGGAATTTTCGGCGATTCCGTCACGACCGATCACATTTCGCCGGCCGGTGCGATTAAGCCGACTTCGCCCGCGGGCCAATACCTGAAGTCCCGCGGTATCGAGCCAGCGGATTTCAACAGCTACGGTTCGCGACGCGGAAATGATCTCGTGATGACGCGCGGCACCTTCGCGAACGTGCGAATTAAGAACCTGATGGTGCCCGGCGTGGAAGGCGGCGTCACGATTCATCAGCCGGACGGCGAGCAGATGTCGATCTTCGACGCGGCGATGAAGTATCAGGCCGAGCGAATTCCGCTGGTGATTCTCGCCGGGCACGAATACGGCACGGGATCGAGCCGCGATTGGGCGGCGAAAGGAACGCGGTTGCTCGGGGTGAAGGCTGTGGTCGCGGCGAGCTTCGAGCGGATTCACCGATCGAATCTCGTCGGCATGGGTGTGTTGCCGCTTCAATTCGCCGAAGGAACGAATGCGCAGTCGCTCAAGCTGGATGGGTCGGAAACGTATGCCCTCACCGGATTGTCGGACGCCATCGAACCGGGGCAGATGGTGACGCTAGAAATCACGCGCAAGGACAGCACGCCGGAAAAAGTTCCCGTGAAGCTGCGAATCGATACGCCGATCGAGATCGATTATTACCGGCACGGCGGCATTCTGCCGTTTGTTCTGCGCGAGTTGATGGCGCGAAAGTGATTCGGAATTGTAGGGCGTCTGTGTCAGACGCCGGACGGAGACGATGGCGTTTCACAGAAACGCCCTACAATTATTCCAGCTCTCGATTCCACTGGTGGACCTGGATGGGCGAGCCCTCCGCGATGAAACCAGAGACAGGCGGTGCGGCGAGAGGCTCCACAAACTGCGGCCCGTAAAGTGTGGCCACGTCCGCGTCGAACTTCGTCGTCTCCGCGTTCCACAATCGCCAGCGCGGATGTTCGACGCGGTATTCGCTGCAACCGTCGCGCCGCGCTGTGTAGCCCCAATAATGTTCGGTAATGAATTCCTCGTGCGATCCCTCGGCTGCGCTTTGCGGTTCGCCGCTCGCGGTCATCGCGAGGGTTTCCCAGCGGCGGCCGCGCCGCCATTGATACTCAACCAGGAGGCGTCCCTCCTTGTGCTCGAGGACGTGACGCATCGGCAGCGCGGAGTACGGCTCGCCGTAGAACGTCCGCGCGATGAAAGCGATCGCGCGCCGCGGAACCAACTCGCGCACAAAAACGACACCCCGCCGCCATTCGTCCGCGCTTTTTCGGCGAACATAAAAGCGCAGGTTCACTTCTTCGAAATCGCGATGCAACGGAATTGGCAGGCCGATGACGCGCGTATCGAGGAAAAGAAACCCAACGACGCTGAGGAATGTCTGGCTCTCGTGAAAGTCCAGCTCGGTATCGAACGGCACCAGCGGCTCCAGGATTTTTGGATCGACGGCGAAGTTCAACATCGCCAGGTAACGCCATTCCGCGGTGAGAAATGGTTTCATGGTGGATCGAGCGCTCCGCGCTCGATGTCTAGTAACATCGCGAAACGGCGCCCGCGATCCACCTACCTGAGCAGCTTCTCCAGCGCGGGATCGGGCTCAGCCCCGAGCGACGTCGCCTTTACGTAGTGCAGCTTCGCCTGTTCTCGGGCGGGCGGCTGGCTGGTCGCGTAAACGACAGCCAGATTGAAATGCGCGTCGGCGTAATCGGGATTCACCGC